>NZ_CDSBKO010000008.1:0-134438 GCF_977115655.1 Aquimarina sp. | reverse complement strand
ATCATTATTGAAATTTAAACCCTATACAAACATAGGATGACAAGCAGAAAGCATTATATTTTGGTTATTTTGTTATTCTGGTAATTTGTCATCCCGTTAGAACGGTACTGGAATCCACCATTAGCAAGCTTTAAATCCATAGTTTAAACTCTTAACTAAACGACATTGCCCGGATTATGCAACAGAACTTCGTCATGAGACTTTGAGATACCATAAATGCAATGATTTTCTTAATTTTAGCATAGCAGTTTACCCTGAGTTTATCGAAGGGCTATGGTTAAATTAAAAAATCAAGTGTAACGCGGTTGTATTTGCAGTAAATTAAAGGTGTAATAGATTTTCTATTGCATAATTCAATCTGGTTTAATACCATTTAAAAGGTAAATTGATATAATAGTTATTTATTTATGTGAAGCAACCATGTGATTTAAAAAGCATCTTAACAAATAAAGAGCAGATTATAAAATTAGATCAGAAACAAAAGTTCAGATAAATAGCCAGCCTAACAATAAAAGCTATCGAAATAAAGTTAAAAAATACATGAAAAAAGCATTTATACTCTTTTTATTATTTTTTTGGGCTTGTAATGATGATGATAAGACCCAAGATCCTGTATTGTGCACAGAAGAGGCCAGACCAGGTATAGAAGTAACAGTTAAGGACACAAAAGATAATATGTTTTTGGTACAAGATGTTACAGTTATGGTTGTAGACAATCAATACAAAGAAACCCTTGAGAACATATTGGGAACAAATATTTTTATCGGTGCTTACGAAAGAACCGGAACTTATACAGTTGTGGTTAATAAGGATAATTATATTCAAACCACCAGCGATCCGGTAATTGTAACCAAGGATGCCTGCCATGTTATCACAAAAAGCATAGAAATTTTATTAATAAAAAAATAACATATATGTCATTTTTTTATTAATTTTAAGAAAAAAAAATTTTTTTTAAGTTAATTTTAGTGATTATTCACAAATCAGCTTAAAAAATGAAAACACTATTATCCTATCTCAAACATTCTGTTTGGGTGGTTTCCTTAGTGGGAACTGTTATTTCGGTAAATTCTCAACAGCTTAAAACACAGGCAGATCAAAAACAGCCAGTAAAAAAAGGACATCAGCTTTATAAAATGTCCAAGCTTCATGACAACGCTACTCAAATGTTAAAATTTGGGGATAATGCTGTAGAAAGAATGAAATATGAGTTTGAACGACTCAAAGATCCTAACACAAATCAAATTCCTGCAGATATTAGAAATGAAGAGCTTAAATTTTCTAATAAAATTGCAACAGGAAACGATTCAAAACAATCTATTACCAGAGCATCAAAGTCTTCAAAAGCAAGTCGTTTTTCATATTGGGAAAACAGGGGGCCTTATAATGTAGGAGGAAGAACAAGAGCATTAGCAATTGATCGTACTAACGAAAATGTAATTCTTGCAGGAGGAGTCTCAGGAGGATTATGGCGCTCTATCAACGGAGGAACATCCTGGAAAAAAGTGACTACCCGAAGACAATCTCCTAGTATAACGTGTATTGTTCAAGATCCAAGACCAGGAAAACATAATACTTGGTATTACGGATCTGGAGAGCGTTTTGGTAATTCTGCAGGCGCAGGGGGAGCTTTTTTTCAAGGAACAGGAGTTTATAAATCTACTAATGGAGGCATAACCTGGAAACTTTTGGAGGCTACCAACGATAACGATGTGAAAACTTTTTCTCCTTTTGATCTCATTAATTCTATTGTAGTAAATCCAGCAAACGGAGATATTTATGTAGGGACTTTTAATGGAGTACACAGATCGCAAGACGGGGGAAATTCTTTTACCGAGGTATTGGCAGGCGGGTTTGACAATACTGCAGAGGTTGCTGTAACAACTACAGGTCAGGTTTATGCTACTATTGATTCTGGAGGAAATCCTAATAATGGATATTTTACCACTACCGACGGGGATACCTGGACAGAAATTTCTCCAGAACTTTTACCAGCAGATTATGGCAGAACAGTAATGGGGATTGATCCTTCTAATGAAAATATAGTATATTTTTTTACACAAAACCTGAGTGCTGGCGGACCAGCTTTCTTATTTAAGTATGATGCAACACTAGGAACGTATACCGATTTAACTGCTAACTTACCTACATCTATTGGTGGAGCTGTAGGAAACTTAAATCTTCAGGGGGGATATAATATGATAGTTAAAGTTAGCCCCGCTAATTCTGATTTAATGTTTGTAGGAGGAACTAACATATACCGATCCACCACAGGATTTACTACCCCTGCAGGACAGGAAAGTTGGATTGCAGGGTATTCTCCTTTAAACAATATTAGTGTATACAACGATCAGCATCCGGATCAGCATGCGCTTCTTTTTTATCCATCCAATCCAAATAAAGTTTTATCGGGTAATGATGGAGGGGTATTTGTTACCGAAGATATAACAGCTACTAATACTGGTGCAGAACCTGTGGATTGGATTTCTTTGAATAATGGATATGTAACTACACAACCTTATCACGTATCTTTTGATCCAGAACCAAATAGTGATGACCTAATAGCAGGTTTTCAGGATAATGGTACATGGTTTACCTCTTCAACAAATGTAATGGAGCCATGGATCGAAGATTTTGGTGGAGATGGATCTTATAATGCTATTGCAGATGGGGGCAGAACGAGATATGTATCCTCACAAAGGGGAAATGTATACAGATTAAACTTTGATGCAGCGGGAGAATTTGAATCTTTTACAAGGGTAAGACCAGCAGGAGCAAATAACCTTGCTTTTATTACACCATTTGTTTTAGATCCTAATAATGATAATATAATGTACCTGCCTGCAGGTAATAGAATATGGCGAAATAATGATTTGGACGAAATTCCACTTTTCTCTAACGCTTTTGCAACTGTAAATTGGGTGAATCTTCCAAATACAGATACTCCTGCAGGAACTACAATTTCTGCACTGGATATTTCTAAATACCCGGTAGCAAACAGATTATATTATGGTTCTAGTGCAGGGAATATTTATAGAATGGATAATGCTAATCTTGACAATCAGGAAGTAATAGATATATCAACAGGAAAAGGATTTCCTGTTGGTTTTGTAAATGATATCAATGTAGATCCATCTAATTCTGACAGAGTAATTGTTACTTTTTCCAATTATGGAGTAATAAGTTTATTTCTTACCGAAAATGGTGGAGATACCTGGACTAATATAAGTGGTAACCTGGAAGAAAATGCTGATGGAACCGGAAACGGACCATCGGTAAGAAGCACTGCTTTTTTTGGAGGTAGCCAAGGTTTTTTTGGATCTGTATTACAAAAAGTATATGCAGCTACGAGTACGGGATTGTATTATACCAATAGATTAAATGGCGAAAGAACCCTTTGGATCAAAGAACCTTTTGCTATAGGTAATGCAGTAACCGATGAGGTAAAAACTCGTAAAGATGGATTTATAGCTGTAGCTGCCCACGGTAATGGATTATATAGTGCAAGATTTCCATTATTTAATGAATTACCAGAACCATCACTAAGTGTTGCTTATTTGTTGGATGATCTTTTGGTCGCAGAAAATAGTGAAAATATAGAAATAGATATAACAGGTTTATTTGTTCAATCTAATGGTAATCCAATTAATATAGAATTTACAAATTCTAATCCGGATTTGGTAACTGCCACTTTAAATGAGAATACCATTACACTGTCTTTTGCAGCAGATAGTTTGGGAGACGCTACCATAGGTCTTATTGCCACTTCTGGGGATGAGCAGGTAGCAGAAGGGTTTACAGTGTCTGTTTCAGAATTAGCTATCTACGAACAAATTGGTGGATCATCGTCTTCTTTACCATCTCAATTTTTTGTTGATTTTGGAGGTTTGGCACAATCCGCAGATGATTTTATGGTTCCTGATGGAAATACATGGACACTAGAAAGAATTGTAGCTTTTGGAGGAGCTAATAACTCACCAGCATTAACTAATGCTACTGTTGTAATATATAGTGATAATGCAGGAGTTCCTGGTGATGAGGTTTATAATAGTGGAGAGATAACTCCAATATCAGATCCTACAGATACTAACTTAAATTTGATGCTTCCAGAAGGAGTAACATTAGAGAGTGGTAAGTATTGGTTATCTGTATATGTTAATCTGCCGTTTAATCCAGGAGCTGCACAATGGTTTTGGTCTTCTCAAAACGGAGGTATTGGTCAAGAGCCACATTTTAAAGATGATTTAGATTTATTTGGTACGGGATCTAGAGACTGGACTCCAGTTTCTGTTGCATTTGGCAGAGATCCATTAGATCAGGTATTTCAAATTTATGGAGTTGTTGATACTGGCGATGCTGTAAATCCGGTTGTTGCAGAGCCATTAACCATTATTGGGGTAGAAAAAAATACTTTGGTACATCCAAACCCTTCCCGGGACCAGTTTTCATTTAATTTTAAAGATATAGAAGCAAAATCCAACGAGAATGCTTCTATAAATATCTTTGATAATACAGGTAATCTGGTATACTCCAAATCTAATATTAACATTAATTCTGGTTTAATCTGGAACGCTTCAGATATGCCTTCCGGATTGTATATTGTTAGAATCTCTGGAAATAGTACCAATAAAATATTTAAGATTGTAAAACAATAATTTTTATTCAAAAAAAGGAGATGAAATTTTCATCTCCTTTTTTAATTATTAAGTATGGATAAAATAGTATTTATAATAATAATGGTTGCCTTGTTTTCTTGTAAATCCAATAGTATTGCACAAGAAAAGGAGGGAAATAAATCGAAACCTAAGATAGAAAAACCTAAGTTTAGCGATTCTCAAAACACTAGTATAGCTCCTAATACAGTATCCTTAATTGCAGTAGTACAGGATATATATAAAAATTCTGAGGTCTGTGGTAAAAACTTTACAACATCTACAAAAGTAAAAGTAAAGCGTATTGTAAGTTCGGGTTTTGGGATTACAAATATGATTTTTCCAGAACAAGAAATTACATTTGGTATTATGAATTCACAGGCAAATGATTTTAATAGTTTAAAACAAAACATGAACGGGGATGAAGAAGTTTTTTTTAAAGTTAGAGAAAATCTATGTCCGGATATGAGTACTACCGTATATGAAGTACTTCAATTTGAGATAAAAAATTAAAGACTAATAATAAGTTACTATTAAGAGAATAATATTGTTTTTTAATCCTTTATTGAGGATTTTCATTCTCCGAGGTTTGTTTCGAAAACAAAATATATTTCAGGAAACATACCTTGTGAGGTTGTTCTGTGCTTGTTGATTTATAAAATAATAACAAACCTTAAGAAATACTTACTCTTAATTGATTATCATATTTTAAAAAGAAAAACGTTCTACATACCATAAAAAGGCTTTTATAAATTCATTTACCTTTTTATTAAATGAGGGTTCTTGCAAAGTTCCGAAGGCGTCAAATACTTCATTTATCATAGAAACACAAAGTTTTTCCGGAATAGGGATACCTCCTAATGCCAGTCCTACCAAACGCAACTGGGATAGGCAGTACAATCCTCCAAAACCTCCTGATGTTACTGTAACTATTCCTAACGGAATATGTTTAAAAATTTGGGGATCGAGATAATCCAAAGCATTTTTTAATGCTCCCGGAATTCCGTTTTTATATTCGGGACTTACAATTATGATTCCGTCGGATTGGGATAATAGGGTACTAAATTCCCCTAATCTTTCTGGTGGGGCATCTGTTTCATTCATCCTCGTTTCCATAATAGGGAAGGGGTACTCTTTTAAATCAAGAAGTGTAGCATTTATTTGATTTGTTTCTTGTAGTTTTTTATTGATGAATTGAGCTACAAAATGACTTTTTCTTCCTTCTCTTATAGATCCGGATAAAACAATGACTTTTTTCACAGGTTTATAATTTAGTAGTTATTGGTATACATTTTATCATATTTTGAAGCATGCATGTAACCGCTTTGTTCTCTTAATTAAGGGATTTAAAAATTATTTCAAAAAAATAGGGGGATTAAAATTTCTTGTCATTTGTTTCATTCTCTGTTTTTGATAAAGTTTTTTTAATTGCTATTATTCTGGTCTATAACCTCAGGCGTTTCTTCAATAAAAATTAATGTATCAAAAGTCATTTTTAAATAATTTAGTAATCTTTCGGCAGATCTCGATTGTTCTTCTTTTTTTATAGAATATGCGTGATGATGGTAATAATAGTATACCAATTGGTAAGCTATTTCACGGTTAATATCAGTATAAGTATCAATATATCGGTTAGCTTCTTCTAATAACGTTTCATTAGCATTAAAGGTGACCCATTTATAATCGCATTGTCCAAAAGTAACGACGGGTTTACCATGAATGAGGCTTTCGAAACCTGTTCCAGAATTTATACACATCACTCCTCTGCTTTTTTTTATCAACTCATGAATATTGCCATCTAATAAATGTACGTACTTACGACCTTTACATGATTTGTGAGCCTGTTTTACAATTTCTGGGTCCAGAAAGTTACCGGGGTGTAACTTAAACACTATATGTCGATGATTCGCTTCTGCCCAAGTACTCAACAGGGTAATAAAATCAGATACCTCAATAGGAGAATTTTGTTTAATCATTACATCTGTTGGTCGTTGTAGTGGGACAAAAATAAAATTATCAGGAGTAAAAGGAAGAGAATTTATAGGAGGTTGTTTTTGCTTGGAATATCCTTTAGTTAGAAAGTCCAAACTTAGGTTTTTGCAAAATTGAATTGCTTTCTTTTTATCTGTAGTATGAAAAGGAGGAATACTTTGCATAGCTGAATGTTGAGGTCCCCATCCATTAGTGTCAATAGTAAATAAATGACTTAAATGCATTTGTTTATAAAAAATGTCAGATTCAGCATCTGTTTGTTTACTATGATGAGCACTGATAATTATATCTGACTTTGTCTCTTCAGAGAAAGGGATTATTTTTTTATTGAAGCCAAAGTTTAATTCTTGTAAGCAATGTTTCAGCATGGTTTCAAAAGTAGCCCAATCATCATCGCCCAAAGTTTTTTTGTTATGCGAAATAAACGATCTGTAATATTTTATAAAAACATGCTTCATAGGTTCTATTAATTATGCTTTATACGACTTATTATCATTATATAGCTAAATCAACATAAAATAACATTAATCTTTCTAGTAAAAAATCGAATTTCTACGTTAAAAATACTCGTCATAGCTCTGCTATGACTGCGTTTTTTGCCTTGAACTTCAATTTTTTCCTTTATAAATCTTTTATGCCATTTCATATTAATTTAGCTATATGTATAAAATTCAGGTTATTCTTTTATAAACCTAAGTTCGATGCAATAAAATAACGACCATACGAGTGTTTTCTTGGCTTGTAAAGAGGAGAAAATGTATCGAGAATACGTTGTTTTTTTAATCAAAACCTTAGATCGAATTTACGTTCTAAAGGTATCACTTCTATCTCTGTTACCAAAGAAGTAGCTAGTTCTGTTACATCTCTAACCCAACTTTCTAGTGTAAAAGAGCCCATGAGTTTACTAATTTTATGTCGGTTGTAGAAGTTAGCCTGCATTTTTGTATATAATTGTTGTATTGCCATACTAATTTCTTGAGGAGTATCTACTAAGGTGATAGCTTCAGTTTCTTGAATATCTATTATAGGAGCCCATCCCACTTTAGTTGAAATTACCGGATTTCCGGAGGCTAAAGATTCAAAAAGGGTGAGAGGGCCTGCTTCCGTACTACTTGTTATGATCAGACAGTGCATTTTACGATATAAATCTGGATATGTTGCTATTGGATACTTGTCTTTTGGATATATTTCACAATCGAATCCTAAAGATTGTAATAGTTTGCCATTTTCCTCAATTCCTTTACCTAGTAATAGAATCTTAAACTGATTTTTTGGTAGTGTTAACTTTTGTATTGCTTCAACGAACCAGTTAATACGCTTTCTCCAATGATTTCTTCCTACCCAGGCTATTGTAAATTTTTGAGGCATAACATTTCCCGGAGAAAAATTTGATAAAGCTCCAATTGGTCTTTCCAATATTATTTTATGTGCTAAAGAAATCCCTGCCTGCTGCAGAATTTTTTTTTGATATGGATGGCAAAGTACAAGTCCTTTTACTTTTTTTACAATAGCACGTACTCCACCCGGATTATACATATCATCGTGTTCATAGAGATCATGAATACAGGCTACTGTTTTTGCTATATCTGGAGATAGCGCAGCTTCAGCTGTTCTTATCGCAATCCAGGCATCTGCACTATGATCTGGGTACTCACTGGTGATAATGCTAATATTTTTTAAATTTAGTTTTTTGAAATGAGTTTTTAGGTCATCAAAAAGCCAGGGACTAGTACCTGATGTAGCATATACGTTTATTATACATTCTTGCATTTTTTATTTTTATATAATAAAATTTGTTAAATTCATTTTACCTTGTATTATGTGAGGTAGATTAACTGTTGATATCATAGAAAATTTATAAAGACGCAGCAGTTGAAACACAATCTTGTACAAAGAGAGAAATCCATTCTCGAGGAATGTCTTTCCAAAATTCCTTAGCGATCTTTCCATAATCAGATAGATATGGACTAGCTGCTTCTACCATAAGCAGTTCTTTTTTCCAATTTCCTGCCCATACGTGATACATAGAAAAATCTCCAGAAGATTTTCCGAGCGAGTTATATTTTAGTGGCCATAGGACTGTTTCATGCGTTAGAGTGGCAATGGCTACAGCTAGTGGAACTTGGTCATCTAAGGGATTGATATACTCATTTTCTAATCCTTTACAATATAATCCTTTCCATGCAGCAGCAAGTTTTTTACAATTATAAAATGCCAAAAGGCCATTATTAAATTGGGGAAATTGTGTCAGTTCTTTCCAGTTTGATCCGAATATTTCTGCAAATACCTCTTGTTTTTTAGATAAAGGAGTTTTGTCTACGGTTCCTGAAATGTGTGTTTTTTTAAAATATAACCACGCATCGGCTGCATGTTCATATTCAATAACTCCCCATATCAACGGTTTGTTAGCATCTAACTGTTGTGTATCAGCAATTGATTGTATCATTTTTTGGGTACCTGTACTAAAAGCTGTATCAGCATCAATAAGTAGCACTGATTGATTGCTATATTCTTCAACGATTTCCATACGGATTAATCGATTGTGTATATGCTCTGAAAAAGAGTTGTTGTTTTTTTTCTTCTGCTTAGGAGCCCGAAAAGAAATGTTCGGCCCCATACTAGTAAAAACTTGCTTAATCTCTTCGGTTAAACTCTCGTCGTGATATATAACGATAGGAATATCTGTTTGTTTTCTAAAACTTGCTATCGACACATATCCCGGGACTAAATAATTCTTATTTATAATCCAAGTTCCAATACAGTTGTTCATGTTTTTCTTTTAATTTTAAAAGTATCTGTTTTTTAATGTTATTGAGAAGCCTATAATGTTTTTACGTTCTATATCGAGGAAATACATGACTCGAAAGCGTGCTGCTAGAGATAAATCTACCCCGAGTAATTGGACTCATTCAACGGCATCTTCAGTACCCAGGATTGGGGTAGTTTATCATAAAATTTTAGCGCAATATGACCGTAATCCTCAAGATTTTCTTCTTTATTTTCTATTTTTTTAAGCTCATTTTTCCAGGAGCCAGCCCAGGCATGATATGTGGCATAGGTACCAGATAATTTGCCCAGAGAGTTAAAGGTTGGATCCATTTCTAATGTTTCTGCATTTAAATCGAACATAGCTACAAATAGTGGTAACTGATCATCTTCATGATTTACAGACGGATGTTCTAATCCTTTTAGATAATTTTTTTGCCATGCATCGGCTAATTGAGCACAATTATATAAGATGAGCATGCCATTATTATATTGGACTCCGCTAAGTCTTTTTTTCCAGTTATCGCCATATACATCATTGAGACATTGATGTATTTCGTCCTCATTAGAATGGAAACGATTACCCATCTCATCAATTTTAACGGTAAAAAACCTTCGTCTTCTATCTTTTTCTGTAACTCCCCAAACCATTGGTTTATTTGTATTCTTGAAACGAATATCAATAAATTCAGTTAATTGCTTAATCCGATTGGAGAAGATGAGATCTCCATCTAGTAGAATAACTTGTTCGTTTGGCCATGTACGCATGACTTCCATGCGTGTAAACCGATTGATTCTATGGCGTTCTGCGCGTCTTTTATTAGTATGAGAAGCTACATGTTTGCAAATGAATTCGATATCATCTCCTAAATTTTTGAAACTATCAATCAATTCTGAATCAGGAATACCAATATAAATCAGAGTTATAGGAATATCTAAATATTCTCTAAAACTTGCTACGGATAAAAGTGTTGGAATTTTGAAAGAGTTATCAAAAATCCATACCGCTCGTTTCTTAATTACAGTTGTATTGTATAATATCGCATCTCTTCTAATAGTTATGTTATGCATTCTTTTATTGATATATTAAGTAATACTATTTTAACTTTGAAATAGCACTAATAAATTATTTCTTTTTCATCTGTTCTTCGTTAAAAATATAACCGTAACTACAGCTATGCTTGATACCAGATCAAGTCTGGCACAAGCTTTTTGCCTTGAATACTTAAAAAATAAATTCAATTTCTATACGCACTATTTCAAAGTTAAAATGGTATAACTGGATTTACTCCTTTATAAAAACTTATGAAATAAGTTTCATTTGAGCAGACAGGCATTTCTTTTTAATGAGTATACCTCGTGTGCTCTTTTTTGATTTGCAATAGAAAGTTCATCATTATTTTCTGGAGGATGACTTAATAATTTATAGTGGTTTCCATGATATTCACCTTTCGCTAGGACTACTTCATGATGATATAATTCTTGTGTAACTTCTGCAGCAATATACCGGATGGCAAACCCTATTCTGGGTTTATCCGAGGTATTAGCCTGTGATCCATGAATGATATTTACATGATGTAATGACATTTCTCCTGCTTTTAATGTTAGGTTAATGGCATTTTGTTCATCAAAATTTTCAACAATTGTTAAACCAGAGGGAAGTACCGTATTTTTATTAGGTATGGATTCATGTTTATAAACCGTATGATGTGAATTAGGAATTACTTGTAAGCACCCATTTTCTGGAGTGCTATCTTCAAAAGCTACCCAGGCTGTTACATATTTAGGCGAAGAAAATTTCATGAAATATCCATCTTGATGCCAAGAAACATATTTTTCATTATTTGGTTTTTTATAAAAAAGAGTGGATCCATGCACTAAGATATTAGGACCAAGAATTGGCACTAGATGCTCAAGAATCAGAGGATGTAAGACTAGTTTATATGCCCAAGAAAAATGTAAGTGTAACTGAACCATTTGGGTATGCTTTATATTATCTCCCAATATTTTTTTTAATTTCTGAAATGATCTGCGATAATAAAGCAGTTCTATAGGTGATAATAATTGTATAGGAGCATAAAAACCATTCTGATTATAAGAATCAGAAAAAGATGTTTTTGTAGTTGATAACTCTTCTTGATTTTGAATAGCCAATACAGCTACTTTTTTGGCTACAATATCTCTATTTTTGTGCATAGCAACTTCTTGCGTTTCAGTAAGCTTGATGCCTGGAATATGTCTTTTTTTTCGGGTGTTATCATTAAAACGCCTTACATACGCCGTTACTTCGGGAAATACCAATGTGGTAGAATGAAAGTATACTTTTGAAAAAAAATCCCAATCTTCCCAACTTGATATAGAAGGATCAAAGAATGGAGTTTTTATAGAATCAAGAACTTCTGTTTTAATAATATGACAACAAGTCGCCGCTATAATTCCTAAATGCCAGTAGGTAGGAAATTCTGAAAGCAAGGTAGGTTTAGAACAAGATTTTAATTCAGGGTGTAGTCCTGATTCTTCTGTTGCTTTATTAAATAACCAAAATTTAGCATCCGAAATAATAGTTTCTACTTCTGGATATTGCTCAAACAATGCTAATTTCTTTTTGAATGCACCTTCTACAAATATATCATCAGAATCCAGAAAACAGATATATGTTCCTTGTGCTAGTTCTATTCCTACATTTCTGGCTACAGATTGTCCCTGGTTTTCCTGATATACGTATGTAATTTGCTCTAGATATCCTGCAAGTACTTCTTTGGTATTATCTGTAGAACCATCATCTATTACAATTACTTGAAGATCCGAAATACCCTGATTAAAAATACTGTCTAGTGCTTCTTGGATAATAAATCCACGATTATAGGTAGGTATAATTACCGAAATTAAATAGTTATTCTTCATAGATAATGGCATTATGTTAAATCCCTCATTTCGAAGTTCCAATGCATAAAATGAGTTGAATTAGGAAATTTCGATTTCTTTTTTGTTAATGAGTCCGTCGATTAGTGATTCTAGTTTTCGAGCACATTCTATATAGGCTCTAACTCCGCGACCATGAGGTACAGGAATCTGATCTTTTACATCCAGACAATATACTTTTCCCGTAGCTTCTGGGAATTTTTCTAAAATTGATTGTTTGTGATTGGATGACATACACCAAATTTTATCTACCAGGGAGATATCATCTTTTCTTAGTTTACGAGAACTATGAGGTAATATCTTCATTTGTAAATGTTCTAAAGCTAAACGAGCATCTTGACTCATAGAAACACCTTCTTCTGCGGTAATACCAGCACTCAGAATTTTTATATTAGTGGGAGAAGTAAATTCTCCTTCTGATCGTAACAGACTCATCATTTTATTCATACAAATAGTTTGTGCCATGGGAGACCTACCGGTATTACCGGGGCAGATAAACATATATACCCGTTGTTTGACTCCGGATTCTTTACGTATAATTTTAATGATTTTTGGAGCACTAAGTATACCAATTGCCATCAATAACAGGAGTGCTCCAGTAAGTTGGGTATTGGTATAAAAGCTTCCTTCAAACGCAATTGATAATATAACAGCTGCGGTTACTCCAGCTAGTAGGCTTGCACAACGATTGATAGGGATACAAAAAGTATTCTCGCGATTATTAAGATAGATACGTGAACCAAAAATATAAAGACCTGCATATAGTAGACCTATTAATAATGCAGGAATAAGTAATCCAGAACTAAGAAATGTAGTGTAGCCTGCTCTTAATAGGAGCATAAATTCTCCCTGACCAATAAGGGCCAGAAGTAAAGGAATACATAAAATAACAGTCATAGCAGACAGCATTTCTTCTACAAAATATTTGTAGGTATTAGAAGTGTCATTGGATTTAGCTGTATAGGTCATAAACTGTAACCTAAAAAAATAGCCTGACAGGTATGCAGCAATATTTATACCTGCAATAAGTCCGATATTGTATCCTACCTTTTCTGAAAATACTATTAATAAGGAAAACAGGGTAAGGCCAAAGGCAATCCATGAATACCAATGTATTTTTCTGCCATAAACGGTATCAATAAATGGAGCCATTATAAGAACGCCTCCTCTCATTAATAATGCGGCAAATACAATAGAAATACCTGTAAAACTATAAGCTAGGGTAGTAGTAGCTATAATAACAGCTGTAGCAATACCAGAGAAAAAAGTGTATTTGCTGGAAGCAAATGGAATTTTTATTCCTAGAATTTTTAAGGTTCCGGCTTGTTTCCACCAACCTGTAATCAATAATATGAACAAAAAACCTATTACTGTTCCTAAAAGTACCATAGGTAGTAATGTAAATCCCGAAATTGATGTTGCTGTTTCAGAAAACAATCCTTTGGATAAGATCTTGGTCATTCCGCTATATGGTACATAAAAGGCAAAATATCCGAGTGCTAGAGCCCAAATACTTAATTTTTGTTTAGGTATAGGTTTTTCCATGTTTTATATTATTTGGTTTTAAAAAATGATCGATCGTGTGATTCGCCTAATAAAGATTTTCCTATAGTAGCCAATAGTTGGTCATCATTATCATGTCTGGTATATAAGGTAAGATCTCTGGAGATTCGTTCTAAAGGACTTGGTTGAATTAGTGATCTGGCTCCACAAGCATGGATTGCGTGGTCTACTGTTTGACACGCTAATTGCTCTACTTGGTATCGCACCATATTACCAGCAGATTGCGCTTCATTTATTTTGTTTTCATTCCATAACCTTGCTGCATGATCCAACCACATCCTGGCAGATTGGATATTAATAGCCATTTTTCCTATTCGATGTTGAATAAAAGGATCGTTCTGTCTTTGTTGTTTTTCTATATGAGAGATGGTATATGTATAGGCAGCTTCTGCACCTCCTAAAAAAGTAGCGGCGTACTGAGGAATCCAGCGTGTTTGCCATTCTTGTAATAAAAACTGTCCGGGTGTACCAATTTGATTTTCGAAAGGAATCAATGTATTATCAAAATTCACCTTATAACTTACTGATCCACGCATACCCATAGGTTTCCACCAGGAATCATCAAAAGTCACAGAAGGGTCAGAAAGATTACAAGCCAGCATAATTACTGATTCTGGAGAGCCATGAGTATGACGAGCCCCCCCTGATCCTTCTAAATTAACTAATAAGTTCGCCCAAGTAGCGCCAGATGCGCTGGAACAGAATACTTTGGATCCATTGATAACATATCCGTCATTAGTTTTTGTGATCGTAGTTCCGATTTTTTTAGTCTGTCCTGGGGTTTTCAATAGTGGTTCTCCGCTCCATACCGTCCAGATATCTCCTTTATTGACTACACCTGCAAACCATTTTTCTTTTTGTATATAGGTTCCTAAGTTGTCCAGTAGCATTAATGCATTAGCATGCCCTTCCCAACAACGTGCGGTAGCCATATCAGCTTTTGCAATCTCGGTAGTCATTGTCCAGAGATCGCGGATATTTTTTCGATTATTTCCTAGTCCCAAACCACCAAATTCTGTAGAAATTGTTGGAGCATTAAGACCTGTACGGAATAAAGCTTCAAAGTTTTCTTTAGGAAATGAATAGGTGGTATCGTATTGTTTAGCGCGTGGAGCAAATTCTTCGCTTGTCAATTTTTTAAGGAGACTAAATTGATCTATTGGTTTTATCTTTAGTTTTTGTCTCATCTTTTATTGTTTATGGAAGAACTCCCGAACAAAGCAGTCCGATTTTTCATCGTTATTTTTAAAAGTTATATATGCCGCAATCACCAGTAATCCTTTATTCTCATTAATGGCTAAAAACATTTCTATATCTTCTTTAAAAAAGTGAGCTTGAAAAGCAACTACATTATGAAGATCGGGAGCATACGCATGAGCTTTAACCGAGCCTATGCCCCAATCTTCCTGATAGAAGCTTGCAGCAGAATTTTTAATTGTCATACGTAATTCTCCATCTGTTTCGTAAAAAGTAAAGGAATCAATTAGCCTGGCTTTTTCGTAGGGATTATCCCAGGTACCGATGTAATAAGAGAGATCCATTCTATGTTTTTGTTCTTTTAGTTCCATGATTAGTTTTTAGGGATTATTATCTACAAAAAAATTCACGAGAGAAATAGTTATTACGATTGCTTCCATCGCTGAAAGTATTGTAAGCTTGAATAACCATGACTCCATATTTCATATTACCTGCCATACTGATTTTCATAAACTCAAAATCGTAATTACACATAAATCCTTCTATTTCGGGAGATCCAACATTAGAACTAAATAACTCACAGGGAGCAATTCCCCAATCCTTTTCTCCTTGTTCCAACTTTCCAAAGCAGTGTAATGATATGTTGTTATCATTTAAAAGAACTTCTACACGAGCAATTTGCCCGGTTTTGGGATTTACATTTTTCCAGGAACCTAGTAATGCTTTCATATCACTTCCCCATTCATGATAGAACTCAGATACGATATCATCCTTTTTTGTATAGGCTAAATCTGTTGTTTGCATTTAGTTTATTTTAAGATTTTGATTTGTTGTTTTTATAATAGGTTTTTCCACCCCAGTTAAGGATTTGAACTGTTGTTTTATTTGCAGACGGGCTATTTCGATTCCGTCAATTACTTTGATATTACACAATCTGCAGTATCGTACAAGAGCTGTTTCTTTACGTAAAGAATATACGTGATCAATGACAATGCTATCAGGTTTTAAATTGGTTAGTTTAAAGGGAGTTTCTTCTTGATTTTTACCTAAAGGTGTTGCGTGAATGATGATATCAAAATTTCCAGCGTCAAATTCCTGTAACGTTATAAATGGCAATCTTATAACTGAGGCAATTTCTATACCTTTTGCAAGAGTTCTATTTACCAATGTAATATCCGAAGTGTACTTTTTCAATGAAGCAGCAATGGTTCTTCCCGTTCCTCCACAACCTATAATGGCAATACTTTTTTGATACCAATCACTTACAGTATGATTTAATGCCTCCAGGGCTCCTAGTGCATCTGTACTAAAACTTAACCACTCTTGTTTTTTTCTGATCATACCGTTGCAGACTCCGGATGCCTTGTTATTATCTTCTTCTTCTTTATATTTTGAAGCCATATACCCTTCTCTCTTAAACGGAGCTACTACTGTTAATCCGGATAAAGGAACGGGTATGGATGGATTCTCCATAATTTCATTCATAAAGGATGAAAAGTCCTCTGTTTGGAATGGAAGGTATAGATAAGGCAGACCTAATTCTCGATAAGCAGCATTATGCTGATTGGGTGAAATGGAGCCTAATACTGGGTTACCTACGATTCCAAATAGTTGTTCCAGAGGATATACAGCAGGTAAGCCATAATCTTCTATTAATTGCACAGGCGAAAAATAAGGTTCTGATTTTTCCCGATGCTCCATAATAGAATGAACTTCTGGAGATCCCAAAAAGGGAGCAAGAATTTGTGTCCATTCTGCTGTTTCTCCAACGGCATATCCAACCACTTTTTTAGTATTTATTGTTTTTAATACACGCATTATTGGTATTGCATCACTATGATTAGTGATGGTTGTGACAATTTTATAAATATCTGCGGGTACTTGCAGATACTTTTTTAGGCGATTAAGAAGCGAAGAATAACTTTCGGGTATTCCAAGCCAGGAGATCCTTCTTTTTTCTACAGGAATTATAGCTAATAGCTCACTTGTTAGATCACGTTCAGCTTCGAGCTCTACAAAATCGAATTGATACGATGCTTTTATCAGAAGCTGATGCCTCTCTTTTATGGAGCCGTTAAATTTGCCTCCTTCGTCCTTGCTCCTCAGTACATATACTACGGGCAGATGGATACTGTATTTTGTGATATCTATTGCTTGTAAGAGATCTGCTCTTAGTTCAAGAAGCCCTACTGAAAATGGCAAGTTTTTCAGTTCTTCTAACTGGCTCTGACTGGTAATTGTAGTAACAATATTGACTTTTCCCTTCATATTATTGCTCTGTGCTATGTACGGTTGTTATTAGTTTCATTTTCCTTTCGGATGTATTAAACCCTATTATGTACATATTAGAATTTCCTACACGGCGGTTAAGGTTATATGTAATTGATGGTCCTAATCCATTGGAGTATTCGAATAACCCTTCCATCGTTTCCATAAAATGACTTCTGCTAAGATCTCTTCCGGTTCGTTTCAGACATTCTTCGGTTGTTAATAGTATAGCCAGCATATCCAGCTGATTACGTTTCCATTTTTGATCCAGATTATAATTTTCCATCAAATCCCTATATACTTGTATACCTTGATTTGTTTGTTCTGTAATCCATGTTGGATATCCTATAAAAACTTTGTTATTAAAAGAAGAAGGCATATTAAATATGTCTACTCCCGAGAGACTTCCGGGCAACAGGATGTATGGTGATTTATTAGTTTTGTCAAGGGCTAAGAGTAATTTATTTCCTATATCATTAGGACCTATATAATAAACAAGCCCGTTGGTTACTATATCTGCATTATCTGCTGTTTCTTGTATGTTACTATCGTTTATGGATATAATATTGGGATGTTTGTCAAAATTCTGAAAGTGATATGCTGCTACTTCCTTTGCAATGCTTTTTCTGGTAGAGTCGTTATGGTATATTATAGTAGCTTTTGTTCCTTTTTTTGAGAGTTCCTTCTGTTTTGAAAAATCAACTAATGATAAACTCTGCGCCGTTAGACTGGGAAATGCATAAAAAATATATGGATTATGAAGCCCGTTAGGTGTTTTTTCTTCAGAAAATGATAAAAGTGCCGGAATGGATTTTTGTTTTACATTTTTTACTATTGTTTTATCGCCAAATCCTAAGACCATAAAAAAATCATTTCTTTTTTGTATCTCATCTGCACTAAAAAAAAGAGGAACAATATTTCGATTATATATTCCTCCTTTTTTATTTATGTCATTACAATATGCATTGATAAGTTTTTTTACAGCCGCATTTTTACTAATAGCTATAGAATGATTTTCTGGAAGAACAATCCCAATTCTAATACTTGAACCAGTGATACCTATTTCCTTATCTGTCCCCAGAATCTTTATGTATTCGATAAGATTGTCTAGGTCTGTTCTACTCATATTGTATTTAGGCATTGTAGAATTTAGTTGATTTCCACCCGAATCAATACCGGTAGTAATTACTTTTCTTAGTGATTGCTTTGTATATGGGGGTCTTTTTTTACTGTCTAAACGTTTTCCGCCATATTTTTTTGTCAATTCGAGCCAGGTAATGTTAGATGGTACAATTCCTCCTTCGGGATTTCCTGTGCCATCTGCTCTATGACAATTAATACATGGCATTATTGTAGCGGGAACTTGTACTCCCGACATCTCTGCCATGATTTTTATATCAGACCCGCCAATACCTTTGGTATATATATTCTTTCCGGCTTTTTGTTGTATGGTCAATCCTCCATCTGTAACAGGGATAGTGGAGTTTTTAATGGTTGTAAACCCAAAAAACAGTAATACAAAAAATAAAAAGGTTATTTGTTTCACTTGTTTTAAATTTTAATGATTACTCTGTAGGTAAATCTTGTAAAGGGTTGTAGGCTTGTATAATCCTGTCTTTTCAAGCAGGTACATTGTCTTCTTATTAATAAATTTAACCCCTTTGTTTACGGTTTGTTAGCTAAAAATGTTTAGGAAATATTTCTGGATACTTTGTTCTGCGAATAAATTTTTATTTTTTTCTAACGTTGGTTTAGCCTCTACAAAATCAATCAAGTTGATCGTTAAGCACACTATCCACTTGGGCTATAATATCACCTACTGCAGCTAATCCATTTACTTTTTTCCAAAGTTTGGTAGTAAGGTTACCAATTAAGAAAATAGCATCATGACCTTCTCTATTTGTAACACTTTTTCCAAGTTTTTTTAGTGCTAGTTCGATGTTTTGTTTTTCTCCCGTTACAAAATACCAACCATCGCGAGCATTGTAGGCTTCTGCATAGGTTTTCAGAATTTCTCCCTGATCTGTTTCATAATCTACAGTCATCGATATGATATGTACATCATTTCCTAATCGATCTCCAAGATGTTCTTGTATTTTCTCGAGATTACTACTCATCACAGGGCAAACACCTTTGCATTCAGAAAAGAAAGGATTAATAATTACTACCTTATCTTTTAATAGATCTGCATATAGCCTCATGGTATCTCCATGTTGGTTAATCAGTTTTACATTGGTAAAATAATTTTCGTCTTTATTTTGAGTTTCTTCGTTACTTTTTTTTGTAGTTGTATGCCCTAATGTCGGGGAGTCAAAAAAAGAGTTTAAGGTTTTTGCCAATTCTTTAGGTTCTGCTAAACCATTTGCCCGAACCCAATTATTTTTACCTTCTTTTCCTAATAGTATAATTGGAGCGTGTTCTTCTTTTAGGGCAGTGTATACTTCCAGTTCTTTTAATATTGTATTGATATCTTTCTTTTCTCCTGTGAGTAAGGTCCATCCGGGTCCTGCCCCGAATTTCTCACTCCACTCCAACAATCTTTCCGGAGTATCTGTAACCGGATCAATACTTATGGTAAGCATTACCAATTCTGAGCTTTCTACTCGTTTATTCATCATTTTTTTGAGATGCGCAAAATTAGCTCCCATGGGAGGACAAATAGTTTTACAGCTCGTAAAAATAAAATTAAGGGCAACTACTTTTCCTTTAATTAAATCATGAAAATTTACTGATTTTCCATATTGATTCAATAAAGGTACATTAGGTATGGCAGATACCATTTCATCGCAATGTGTACTCATTTTTCCCTTATCGGACATGGTGCAACATGTGGCTTTTTTAGCTCCCTTGCTTGCTTGTGAAATTATTGTTTGCGACAGCAGAGTCATCAAAACGATTATACTTATTTTTAAATTTTTCATAATGGATGATGATTTGTTTTAGTGATCGTATGATATTATTTGTAAGCGTATAGCGACAAGAATTGAGGGTTGTTATAGGTTAATCCTCGTGATAAACACTCAACATATAAGTAATGTAGTCCTTCTTCTTCAAGTTTTAGGTTTGCCTTATAGACACCTTTTGTTTCTGACTCTTCTACTATTAGCGCATGATGACCTCTGCCGGCACTATTCATAGTCATTATCCTAACGTCTTTTAAACTGGATACCGGAGTATGGGTGTTAAGGTCAAGTAACTCAAACGTTACGGATATTTCCTGATCTACTTTTGCATAATTACCAGTTGGGAAGTAACTAATAGATAGTGGACCTAAAACGTTTTTTAAGCGTTCTTTTTCTTTTGTTTCATCTGGCAATACGGTTACCGGAAAACATTCCATAAAGGAAGGAACATCCATAAAAAGACTAACTTCATAATCCCCCGGGGTTCGTAATTGCACTGTTGTTTCATAGGTTCCGGGAGCAACTTCTTCGATACTTTTATCAATAGCCAATACGGCCTTTGGTCTTTTTCCGTAGGTACTAAAATGCCCACTGGGAGCTGCCATTCCTTCAGAATAATAATAGATAGACTTATCCAAATAATTAGATATTAGTACTGCATTAGCTCCTGGTGCTTGTACAATACCCGGAGCACCATTTGGAGCGGCTCCCAATGCTGGTGGATTTTGCCCCCCACTAAAATCGATGAGGGGAACTTCGGTTCCTTCTGTCCCTATAACATCCAATGGTATCATCCAAACTGTTTCACTTCCTAAATGCCTTACATAGGCAAGCTCATCAGAAAAACTTACTTCATCGGGTTGCTCATCAACATCGGCAGACTGTACAATTCTATTGGTAGCGGCATCAATAATATCTATCGTATGCTTTTTGGGATTTAATACAAAACCCAGTCTGCCATCTGGGGTAAAAACTATATTGTTAATTCCGGGTGAAGCCTGTATTTCTTCAATAACCTGATGTGTTTTACCATCAATGACACTAATGACTGCATTTGTTTTATGAACGGCGTACAGTGCATTTGCTTTTTTAGAATAAGCCAGCGATATGGGAACATCGGATATAGAAATATCTTTTATCTTTTTGAGGGATTGGATATCAATTATAGAAATGGTTCCATTACTTTGATTAGATACATATAGATACTCATTAGTACCTCCTATTACAATATCATGTTTTCCAGTACCCGTTTCAATAGTTTTTACAAGCACTTTTTTATCTGTGTCAATTACCGCAACACCAGATGTTGTTTCAAACCTTCCGGGGATGTCATAAGTTACCCATAGATGCTGTTCATCATCCTGTAAAACAATATCTTTTGGTTGTCCCGGGATTTCGACATTGTATGTATTCTTCATGTCTGATGTATTGATAAATGCGACCTGATTAGCATCTGGCATGGATACATAGACCATTGTTTGATCCTCTTTAGCGACCCAATCGTATCCTGTACCCGGAATTTGTATTTGCGTTAGTAATTGTGATCCCCCAAAACTGAATAGGGGATCTACCACATTGATGGTGTTATCATCATTAAGTGTTAATACATAATAGACATTAAGATCCAGTTCTGGTCTGGATAGCAACCCTCCTTCTATATAGGAAACGATTTTTCTACCACAATCTACAGGTCTGCTCTTATTGGTTTTATCCATCCAGGCAGCGGGAAAAGATCCTGAAAGTGGTTTTCCAGAGATAGTATCAGAAATTTTAAACCGGAACAATACGTGGTCACCTTCCCGAAACTCTCCAACCGCCTTATCTTCGGAAAGATGCGATAGTGAAAAATCTACTTTAATGCCTTCTTTTACAACCGATTTATGATAGGACTCTTGCGCTATAGAAAACTGTATGCATAGAAGGCAACATAAAACGATTTTCCAGCAAGCTTGATTTATTTTGAAACTCATAATACGTATTTTATTTATTTCAATTAATTCATTTTTACTTTCTTACTTTCAATACGATCAGGTTTAACTCCTGCCTCTTGGAGCAACGGATGAATTTTTTTATTTGTAACTTTTGAAATTGCTTTTTTGTACGCCTTTATGTGTTCTAGTAAACTTTTATTGCCTTTTAGAACTGCTCCTTCAGAAGAACTAACTTCAAAGCCTTTATTTAATTCATTTTTATTAAGACCTTTAAACTCCCAGGTTCCATCTGATTTAACAGGTTCTTTGGTAATTTGATTTCCATTCAATTTAAGAGAAACATGTTCAGGTAATTTTCCGGTTTCCGGATCTACAGTAGCAACTCCGTGGAGTGTGGTTTTCTTGTCGTTTGTGTCTGTATTATCTACATAGATATGATCAGAACCATCTGTAACCGTCATAATACCCCAAATACCACCATTAAAACTTTGATTAAGCATACTGTTGTATAAATAATCCCCGGGTACTCTATTGTCACCTCCGGCACTATTGATTAATAAGTCGAAACTGTTTAAGGGACCTACCTGATCTCTAAAACCAAACCATTGTGATTTGTCATTATGTCCTAGCCGGGTAGAATTATCGGTATAAGGTTCTTCTTGCCATACATGCCCGTGTAAATTAAAGGTTTCCGTTTTTCCGTTACCTCCGGGATGCAACAAACGAATACGTAGTGGATCTCCTTGTTTAGCTACAAAATGTGGAGTCGCAGGATAATAGCCATTACCAGAATAATCATTAGAGGTAATACCAGCCAAATCATTTTGATTCAAATTATTACTTTTCGGATCAGGTAATCTACTCGCCATAGGTTCTGATCTGTAATTGATGGCATAATTTACTGTTGCAAAACCAGCAGAAGAGGAATCTGTAGCTACAGTAATATTATCTTGAAATTGCATTACAAATTCTCGAAATAGTAAATTATTATTGCTATCATAAATATTAGCTGAGTGTGATGAAGTAACATCCTCAACCCATCTAGAACCAGCGGGTTCTATAATGAGTGCCCCAAAAAGACCTTTTACATATTGTTCTAAAGGATCAGGAGCAGAAAGTACTACAGATCCAAATTCGACAGGAACCGGTGTATTTCCTTGCCATTTTCCTGCATACCACTGGTATGTTCTGTTCTTTCCAATCGCTACGGTTTGAGGAGCATTAAGACCGATATTGGCACCATCATCCGTACCTACATCATAAGATAATAGTTCGGCGTGTAAACCAACATCAGAAGAAGCTACCAAACTTGTGGTGATACCTTTTCCACTTTTACTTTGATAGCTATAAGTTCCAGGATTAGTAGCGAATCCTTTAGTTATTTTATTAGTAAGATTTACTACAACACATTCTCCCGCATTAGCTCTTAATACCAGAGGTTCTTGTTTCCAGGTTCCAGAAGCAAGCTCCTCATTTTTCACAAACACAATAGCATCATCTTCTTTGTTTCCAAAACGTTCATTATATATCAGGTTCCCTCCTAATTGATCTATAGAAACAGCAGTTACATTATACGTTCTCTTAGCTGCCCCGGTAGGACAACCGCAGTTTTTGGGTAATGATTTTATAGGGTCCTTTTTAACATTATTGTTTGGTAATGGAACAATGTTTTCTTGTGCAGTATCATAGGCCCGCATTAAACCCCAAAGCCCCCCTTGTCTACCAGATGCATCTGCACTAGCTTCGTATAGGTAGTCTGTAAATTCATTAGCGTTATCAGATGTCTTATTTGTTACAGGAAATTGAAAATTCATTTCAAAATGTTCAGATAAACCCATATTCTGTGTAGAACGTAGGCCAGAATTTTTATTAGATGGTTCAAACAGCCAGTTAACTCCATGAACATTAAAGAAGTGAGAGGTTACGTGTGCTCCTACTAATGTTCTAATTTGGATTTTGTCATTTTCATAGGCTCTAAATAAAGGAGTGTATGGGTCACCATCCTGCATATCAGGTCCTATAGGGTTTACAGGATACCTAAATGTGTTGCTGCCAGGAATAAGAGAACCTCCTACAGGTTGTGTATTAAAGGCAGGATCTGCCCTGTTGGTTGTAGAACGATATACATCTGCCAGATTACCAGCAGGATTAGAAGCCTGGGTATAATTACCACTTACATCAGGTTTAGATGCGCGTAGTGGTAGTGGTTCATTTCTGTAATTCATAGAATAGGTGCCTCTAAAACCAAAGGATACTAATTCTGGATAACCTTGATTTTTTATTGCTTTATCGGGATCCATCCATCCTGTATATGCATTTACCGAATCGATGAATTGTACTTTCGCTTCTCCAGAATAGTCTTTGGGGAAAACGGGATATACATCTGCAGTTTCTCTACTATCAGGCAGATATGCTTGTTGATTATCCTGAAACTCTAACATAAACTCACGATAACTATCGTTTATATTCTCAGTTACAATATTGGCTTGCCAACTAGTTGGTCCTCCATCGCTTACTTCTCTTTGTACTTCATTGACTGTAACGGGACGCTTCACTCCATTATTGGCGATTCCTAAAGGTTTTCCTGTAACTGGATTTATCCATTTTGATTTATAAGGTTCTATCAATAATCCTGCATATAATCCTATTTGCTGATGCGTGGATGGGCCAAAATGGTCATGAGTAAATACAGTTCTGAGTGTTCGGTCTTCGCCTCTGTTATTTAGTAAAGGATCAGAGTACCATCTTTGTATCGTAGTTTGCGCTCCTCTCCAATCTTGTCCTTCAGGGGCATTCCCCCATATTGGATTAGGTTCATGAGGGGTTAATACATTTTTATTGACCGAGTAGGAGGCTACATCTGTGATTGGTTTTCCTGGTTGATATGCGTATGTATATCTTTTTCCTCCATTATTGATTGCATCAATACGATGTGTAACCATATCGGGAGCAAGTGTTCCATCTTCATAATTCCATCCGTTTGCTGCGCCGTCAGAAGAGGTTACATCAAATTTTACCAGGTGAATATGCTGTCCTATAATGTCTGTTGGGGTACGTACTTGATAATCATCCAGTTCATAATATTCAGGAATTAAATTAGTATGCCAGAACTCTATATATTCTCTAGAGTTCGCTCTGAAATAGAATGGTTCTGGTGGTTTCTGCCCCTGGATATTAGAAGATACATCTCCCCATAATGAAATAATTCGTTGCTGTGGATAATGCCAGCCTTTTTTATTAAGTACTACATCCAGTTGAATGTTTGCTGCTTTGTAAGTTCTTTTTGTTCCTACTTTATTACCATTAAGATCTACTGCCGGATCAGCAAATGGCGCTCCTGAAACAGGGGGCAAGCCATTTAAAATAAAGACTCCTTTGTCACCTTCAGGAGTCATTGTAGGGTGATTACGTATTGCATGGGTAGCCATAGCTACTTTTTCTACTTCTGTACCGTCCTCGGGTAATTCAATAATCTCGATATCTTCTATAATTTTGGTCCAATCATAAGGAGTATGATTTTCAAAAGGAACGGAGGCTTGATAAATTACATTTCTGGGAAGCCCTCCGTTAAGTGGTCCATACCCAATAGAGTCTCCAACAGCGTTATATATTGCACCTTTTGCAAAATCCATTGGTGGATGTGGAGGTCTGCTTCCGGAAACTCCTGGAATAAAAAATGGAAATCCCGGGTTTCTTGAAAGATCATCTATAACAATTTCTCCGTCAACAATATGAATTTTAGAAGGCACTGGTGCCATCGCTCTTTTTGGAATCGGAACAAGCCCCGGAATGGGTGTTCCGGTAGTTATTTCTCCATCAGGCAATGCTCTGGAATTTGATGCAGCAATTCCATTAGCATCTAATTTAGTTCCTAGTTCCAGTACATCATGTACTCTCCACATAGCCCACATACCTTGTGCAAAATGTGGATAGAAGTGACAATGAAAAATTTGATCCCCTACGGTTTTATTTAGATTTCCACTTCCGTTATATACCATTTCTAGGGTATAAGATGATCCGGGATTTATCGTTTGACTATCTAAATAATGACCCTCATCGCTATTAGGAGAATGTAGCCATTGATGTGCATGTTGATGGTGTACATGAGTAAGACCTGCTCCTGCATGGGTAATTCTAAATTTGACATGGTCGTTCATATAACTGTGATACACATTTGATGGATCATCTGGATACAACACTTTTTTGGCTTTTGGTATTTTAAGAGGCGCTAATTGAATAGAATCTGCGGGATTAGAATTCATTAAAAACTGATTCTGTTGTGTAACATTCTGAGCAGTTATAGATGCAGAATTAGCTGGGGTGTCAACAATTGTAGAAGGATCTCCTACAGACCAGGAACTTAAAAAGAACTCTTCATAAGCACAATCATCACAATCTGCCATGGGACCTACACCAATTCTATTAGCGTAAATTTCTGCCGCGATACCTCCGGATCCATAATTAATCGAGAAATTATCTTTTCCGGTTGCCAAGGTATTTTTAAGAGAAAGACTGTCTCCTCCAAACTTGTTGGCAATATTGTTATTTTGATAAAATATAGGAAATGCTTGCACGGTCCAGGGAGATTCATGGTAATGAATACCAAATTCCCGATACGGTCTTCTTCTGTCTGGAGAGGCAGGAACTTTAAAAAATGAAGGACTGTCTCCTGTAAAATTACCTGCATTGGGACCTGTAATTATAGCAGTTAGATCTGTATGTACTAAAGTTCTGGTTACGCTTCCGTTAGCATGTTTTTTTTCTGTATACATTTTTAAGATGGGCTTCCCATTCGAGTCCTTCTTATTATAATCTATAATTGGAAATGTTCTTTCCATATCGTAAATATCCGATACATCGCTTTTATTTACACGGATATTTGGCGTATTGGCATATTCTGGAAGTTGTTCATAATGTGTAATAGTTTTGTCTAAATCTGCTTCGGTGACCTGACTTCTATACCATTCTGCTCCTTCAGGTTGCACATTTAGAGTTCCAAAAAGACCATTGGTTAGTTGTCCTCCTGCTTGTCCTCCGGGAGCAACGGTTGCTCCGGTACTGTAAAGCATAAACGTACCTTCTTCAGGTACTCTCAATATATACTCTTTGGTTTCCCCGGGATTTGCCAGACTGGATGGGTTTGCTCCTGACCAACTACCATCAGAACTTATATTGTTTACCATTTCTGTTCCCAGAATGTGAACTCCCGCTGCTCTGGTCATAGGATAAATTCCTGATGCCTGACTTTGATCTACAGTACCAGGTTGCGAAGTTCCATAAGCATCCACGACTTCAGTCCCATTATAAGGAGCCAATAAATTGGTGAACTTTATCTTCAGGATATTTCCTTTATTAGCCCTTAATACAATTGGACGTGGACGCTTATCCGATTTAAGACGTACTTTACCAAGAATGTTGTCAGGAACGGGATAGGCGATGTTTGTGTCAAGATCACTTATTAGTGCAAAGATCATTCCCGTTGGTTGAGCTGCTCCCAGTCTATTGTACATAAACGGTTGGTTGATTGCTGCCATTTCTACATACACTGTATCTTGTACTGGTAACTGTATTTGTGCACTTGTTAAGTTGGTGATACTTATTAAGAGCATTACCATTAGAAATTTTATAAAACAGGAGGGTTTTAGAATAGAAACTACCATAACTTTTGATTTGTGTATTTGATTAGTTATATTACCATCAATAGAAGAAATAGAAAGACTTTATTAATGGTTGAATTATAATTTTAATTCCTTTTTTAGGATCTAATTTCCAGAGGTTTGCCTCGAAAAAAAATATACTTTCGGAAGCATGCCCCGAGGTTAATGATTATCTCTTAATGATATTCTTTATTATAAATACGACACCTTCAAACAGCATTGAACTTTTGTTATTATTAATGATCGAGCTATAATCAATTCAGTACTTAAATAGTTTTATGAAACAAGTATGATATTGAATACAAAAAAATTAATATGATAAAAGGGGTAAATCTTTATGGTTTTTTTCTTAAAATGAAATTAATAGTCAGTATATAACGATTTGTCTTTTTTTAATAGGATGAAATTACAAAGAAGGGACAGGAAATAATATTTCACTCTATTGCACTGTTAAAACCATAAAAAAATAAAGGTATAATTGTAATAATGAATATGAATAAGGAATGGAATTACCTGTTGAAATCATTTCTTTTAAAGAATCCATAAAAAAACAGGCAGTTTATTAAAAATAAACTGCCTGTTTTTTTATAAATAGAATTGCTATTTTTTTGAAAATAAATAGAATACAGATAAAACAACAAGTATAAACACTACAAAGAAAAATATTTTCCAAAAAGAGTATGGTCTGTTACCAGAGATGGCTCCTGTTTGCCCATTAATAAAGAAGTTATATTTTTTGCCACTATATCGATAGGCACTAATATATACAGGTAGTAAAATATGCTTAAAAGTTTCGTTGCTTAAACTCATATCTACATGGTGTACTCTTTGGGTGTCTCCTCCAATATCTCGTTTTGCCCAGGACACAGCTATTTTTTCTGCTTCTTTGGTAGAGGATAGATGCCCATCTTTTAGCGGTATTGTATATTTTTCGGTTACAAAACCAGCTAAAAAACTAGTATTAAATGGCTCCAGCGCATTCAGGTTCCAGTTTGCTATTTTTTGCGGAATGGGGTTTTTATTTTGGTGGGAGGCTTTAATCAATGTATCATCTACAAAACCAGATACATTTCCTCTGGCGGGCAACCACCTTGTTCTTCGTTCTTGTCGTGTTCTGGATACTGTTTTGCCATTTACGGTTTCGGTATAAGGAACATTTACATAATAATAGTCTCCACGCTCCCCGGTATAGTTTGCGTATAATTGCGCATCAAAAGTCCAATAGGGCAAGTATAGTCCTTTGGTATTTTCTGGATCTAAGGTTGCTTTTTTAAGGTTATTTGGTGCAAACCATAATCCTTTTACCCATTTAGAAAATATTTGATGTGATTTTTTTTGGTCAAATTGAAAAGGAAGAACAGCTCCCGGCAGTATCCAGTCTTCTTTATATGCATCTTCTATAATTAAAGGCATGGTACAATATACACAATGTAAGGATTTATAGTTTTCCTCAATATGTTGATTTGCACCACAGTTTTTGCAATGTAACATCAGGATTTCTTCAGAATGTGACAGAGAACCCATTTCTTGCAGATAGGGTTTAAGTTCTAATTCCTGAAATCCATTTTGATTTGGTGCAATCGTTTCGTTATGACCACAATATTCACAAGTTATGGTTGAGGTGCCAGGTTTATATTTTAATTCTGCACCACAATTAGAACAGGATTTTTTATGTTCCGAAACTGCTTTTTTTTCTTCTTCCATATATAAATATCATGAGGATATCTAAAAAGCTAAAAATAGTATAAATTGTCGGCTTAAGCTTATCGAATATCAGTAAAAATTATGTTTTCGATTACATTTCGACAAGCTCAATAGGATACCCGAATACCATTTTGTTTTAACGTAATGGCATTGGTCTGAACTTGTCAAAAATCAATTTATAATCTATTGGATAAAAACTTTGACAGCCTTATTATTTTTAGTTCTCCTCTTTCTTTAAACATTCATAAATCTCACGAATGTAAACGAAATAAAATTATACTCCTGGTAATGGTGGTGGAGTGTTTCCGCCCAAAAATGACTTTAACTCTTCAATATCTTTAAGAGCTGTCCAATTACTCATTCCTTGTTTCCAGATTAAAGAATCTTTATTTATGGTTCTGTTGGCAAATAATACTTTTAATTGATCAAATGATGCCGGACCTGCTTGTTGGCTATTTTGCGCATAAAAGTATTGTACTTGTACTGGCATTGGAGGTGGAGCAACGGGTGTAGTTTGTTGCGGTTGTATTGTTTGTTGTCCTGTCATAGGATTCATCATGCCACCCATTTGCTGTGCAAGAACAAATCCCATTCCCATTCCCATTCCTGCACCTGCAGTTCCTCCTTCGTTTGCAGCAGCAGCTTCGATAGCTTTTGCAGTTTTAAATTTGGTTAGCTTATCCAGATCTAATTTATCAATCCTGCTATATTCAAATATTTCTTTTTTCAGCTCCTCTGGCATAGAAACATTCTCGATAAAGAATTTTTCGAGAGAAATACCTACAGAGTTAAATTCGTGTTGCATTACTTCCAGACAAGTATCAGATAGTTCTGAGGTGTTGGCAGCGTATAACTCAATAGGTAAATTAGCTTCGCCTATAGTATCTGTAAATCGTGTAGAAATTAAGCTTTTAAGATGCTCATTAATTTCAAAATTGGTAAAATTAGCATCTGTTCCTACAATATCTACTACAAATTTACCAGCATCGTTAATCTTAAAAGCATACGTACCAAAAGCACGAATTTCTACTAGTCCAAAACGATCATCATTTAAAGTAATAGGGTTTTTGGTTCCCCATTTTTCATTGGTAAATAAGCGGGTGTTCACAAAATACACTTCTGCTTTAAAAGGACTGTTAAAACCATATTTCCAACCTTTTAGAGTGGTAAGAACAGGTAGGTTTTGTGTGTTTAAAGTATAGGTTCCTGGAGTAAACACATCTGCCAATTGTCCTTCGTTTATAAAAACGGCTGTTTGTCCTTCTCTTACGATAAGCTTTGCCTCGTTTTTAATCTCATTTTGATATCTTTCAAATCTATGAACAATGGTGTCGTTTGTATAGTCTAACCATTCTATAATATCTATAAACTCGTGGCTAAGTTTTTTCTTTATTTCGTCAAAAATTCCCATGAATGAATTGGTTTTTAATTTGTGTTTTAAAACTACGAAAATAGAATGATCGAAGAAAAATTTTTTTCATCCAATCTGAAGTAGACAGAACATAAACAGGAACCTGAATTTTTAATTCTTAAAACAATGTTTTTGTAGTACGGTTGTTACCCAGATATTGTTTGAAAAATTCACTAGATTAAACGTTAGGAAATATCATTTAAGGAAGCTATCCATCAATATTGTAAAGTTGCTTCTGGAAGGAATGTTAGTAATTGCATCAATAGTTGTATTAAGTGTTGCTGTTCCTTCAATATCATCCAATTGAAAAACTCTTGCATCATTTCCGATACCTATTTGAAGCTCTTCAATATCAGTAATATAAAAGTATGCAGTATTAATATGACCGTTAATGGATATGTACTGCAACGTCATCGTTTTTTGCCCATCTGGACCAGGAGGTGCAGTGATGTAATATCTTGCAGTTTCATCATGAACTGTTGGTTCGTCAATTACAGTTTCATAATTATGGCCTATCATTACAAGTAGCGTACCTTGTTCTACATCTCCTGGTGAAGTAACGATTTTGGTATTAGAAGGGATTCCCAGTACTAAACGATCAACACCAGTATCAGACCATAGTGCATTTCCCCATGCTCCTCCTCCAAAAAAATTAGGACCAAGCCAAGTATTTGGCTGTTGATTTACTTCATCTATATGCCAGACAAAAAGATCCCCGCCATTTCCGCCAAAGATTCTGAAATCACGTGCATTTCCTCCTATAACAACAATATCTGTCCCATCATAAATGTCCAGTGTATCTGTTCTTCCATCATTTCCATTTCCGGCATCTATTGCTGCTCTTTCCCAGTTGTTTACAAAAATTAGATCGTTTCCCGGACCTGTATGAATACTAGTGGTTATAATATCATAAACCCCTGGATTTAGTACTTCTGCGCTTCCAATAATTACTAAATCATTATCATGTTGGTGACCTGTTACACTAGAACCTGTTCTTACTGCTGCAGAATGGCTGCGACGAAACCTTAGCATATCTGGACCGTCGCCAAAATTTACAGGATCTCCATAAATAGGATTACCAGCTGAACTAAAAGAACCTTGCAATCCTAAATCAATAATATCAGTACCTGGTGAACCGTGAAACAGTTCTAGGTGCGAAGTCACATCAACTCCAGTAATTATGTTGCGATTGAGTCTCCAACCAAATTCTTGATCAGAAACATCAACCAGCAGGTCAAAGTTTCCTACAGAGTTTGAAAACCCTCGCCAATTTGCCAATAATGAGGTTGTGTTCCAATCCCATTTTCCAGGAGGCAAAATAGGAGAAGTTTCCCCTTCCACATTATGTCCATCAAAATAAATCTTGTCGTAAAGGCCATCGATAGGGAAATCATCAGAGGTAGGATCCCAGGAACCATCCCAAGAATATGCATTGTGTTTCAATGGCCAATTTGTACTGAAATTATCAATAATACCCGAATCAGGAATCTCGTCTATTAAAAAAGACTCATCTGTACAACTTCCTGTAAATATGAGCATAAGAAGATAGAAATATTTAATACTATTTTGCATTGCATAAAACTTCTTTAAAGCAGGTTTTGCGTAGTTAAATTTAATCTTCAAATTGTCTAATTTTACCCTGTTCTGAATTGTATAAAGAAAGTTTTTTGGTAAAAGAAGTTTTAAACCTTTAGGGTGGCGATAATCAATTCGGGAAAAAGTGCCTGTAAAGTATTTCATTGTTTTAATCATATTGATTTATATAATTTTATTAAAACATTATAAGTAACACTCTCTAATTTTTGATTGAATTAGAGAGTGCGGGGATATTCAGTAACCCAGATGGGAGTTTAAAAAACTTGGAAAACATTTAAAATGGCATAGTAATATTAAATTCAAAAAATAGACTACACAAACTACTCCTGAGTTACTTATAAAATTCTAAATTATCAATCATAATAGCACCTTTTTCATGCCCCGGAACATTAAATAACAGGATTACTTCTTTTATATTTGAAAGGTTAATATGATTCCCAAATGCTTTTAATGGGATTAGTGTACTGACCATAGCGCTTTTTGTAAGATTAGAAATAGGTGTTTGTAAAGGTAATATGGTATTGCCACTGTGTTTTATTGGATAGGGGATCATACCAAAATCACTAAGCTTTACTTTTTTTGAGTATGTGCCTTGTTTATCCTTAAGACTAATGTAAAAATCCTGGGCTTTATTTGTTGTGTTATTGATGTTATTATAAATTTGAGATGCCCTGATGCTTAGAAACGAGTAGGATGACAAATTATAAGAAGAAGGGTAGTTAAATTTCACAAAAGAGCTTCCTACATTTCTTTTGGTCCATGTTATTCTCATAGCTTTAGTATGATGAGGTGAGTAAGAGTGCAGTTTCCAACTGTCTCCTACTTTCAAGGTAGTAATCCCAGTAGAAGATTTAACAATAGCTCCGCCTTGATAATTTTGGGTAGCCGAATTGTTTTCGAAGTTGGCAAGTACACTTTTTTTGGCATCGGTATGTTGTTGATAAAACTCAGATACATCATTTACTGGCATATTTATTGGTTTTCTTTGGTATTTAAAAAACTGGTCGTATTGTAGATGATTTTCAAGGTGCAATTTCAGGTGCGCCAAAATATAGGCATTGATAACTTTATTTTGATTAATACCACTGTATTGATAATTAATAGGTTCCTGAGACCTGTCGGTATACATAATATGACGTCCATCTTTAAAAAAGATCATATCTTTTGCAGGAAATGTGTTACTAAAAGTTTGTGCTTCTGTAGAACACTCATCATAAAATTTAAAACCGCTTTGTTCTCTTCCGTCAAAACTTTTTACCCCATATCTATCTTCATCATTTCCAGAGTATATGACCAGTAATCCTTTTATAGTATTAATCAGGTTATGTTTAACATTCATATCATGTTGAAGTGCGGGAGCCAGTGATATTACAGATTTTATATCCTTACCAGTAGTTGTTTCAAGATCATCGGCAAATCTTACTACGGCTCCACCACCCATGCTATGTCCTATGAGTGCTATGGAATTGATTAGTTGTGGATATTGATTAAATAACCAGTTTATATGCTTTGTCATTTCTGTATTTACACTTAGATCATGTTTAGCAGAATTCCATTGTATACTAGCACTGGCAATACCATGTTTGGCCAAATGTCTTTGCAAAACGCTATATTCGTTGTAATTAAATCCGTGTCCGTGCATGATCAATGCAAAAGGATAATTAGAAGGACCACCGACAGGCATATAATATTTACCTTTATGCTCTTCTTGGTTTTGCATAAAGGAATATTTTTTAACTTTATAGTTATAGGGTCCATCAGATATAATTGGAGGAAGTGGAACTTCAAAAACCAATTCTTTATTTTCGACTAAGTTCTCATTTTCTAATACTATATCCTCTTCGTAGTTACACGAATAGAATAAAAAGAAATGGAGTATTGTTACAACTCCTGCTAAATTGAGTTTGATTTTGTTTTTCATGATTTGTGTTTTTAAGAGAATGTGATCAAACATAAGATCAATAAGAAACAATATTGATATAGAATTGATGGTTGTGTGTTTTCAATACATGATTATAGCTTTTCAGTTGATTATTGAACATATTGGCTGGTATTATCAGCAATCACAATTATAAGACGTTAGTTATAAAATAAAAATTCCCCGTAATCATTAATTAATGATTACGGGGAATTTTTATTTTACTTAACTACACAAACTGGGTATTAAAAAGCTTTATCGATATTAAATGAGTATCGGGGGATACTATTTTATGCTACCAAATAGATACATAATTATTTATTTCTTACTTAATACCCATGATAAATTGTCTTTGTATCTTGAAAAACGTACTACTCCCCCGAATCGATGTCCGTTCACACTAACAATTTGTATTATTCTCTTGGCTTTTGTAAAGAATGATTTTGAGTAATATCTATGTTTACGTGGAGGAATATCGATAATGGTATATGTTTTTGAGGGGCCCCCATTATTAGGCGTATAATTATGATAAACCCTTAATTCTTTATTATAATCGCAATTGGATAAACCAAACTCTACTCTGCGACATTTTTTTAGTGTAGAATGAAGCTCACTTCCGGTAAAAACATATCCATTATAATTTTTGTAGGTTTCTTCATATGAATCAGAAGACTGATTTTCGAAATCTTCTTTCGGTCCACTACAGTAATAATGGACTTTTGGGGATTTGATATGATTTGAAAATGATTTTGAAATAGGAATATTTGTACTGTGTTTTTCTATAGTGCCTCTTTGCAATGCTTTTTCTTTGATTTTTTGATCTTCTTCTAATTCGATAAGATCTGCAGGTACGGCAATACTTTCGTCGGTTAAGGTTAAAAAACGATCTAACAGGCTTAAATCATTTAACCCATCTAACTCGCCAAAATTATCAGAATCTCCTATAGCTTCAAAGACAATACCGTCGGTTTCTGTTTTAAAAGTAATTGTAGTGTTACTTGGTAAACTTATTGTTGCCAAAGTTTTAGTTGTTACTGCTTCTGTAATTTCTGGTATTGTATCTTCTTCAGAAGTACAAGAATAAAACAAGAATAGGGAAAATACAGCACATAGGATTAAAATTCTGTTAAAGTTAATTTTGATTTTGTTTTTCATAATGATTTTGATTTCTAAATTTAAAATGATGTGATTAATAATTATACTATTGTATATCAGAGGTATGTATATTATACTTTAACCCTGTATATCAGTATTTCGGTAAATTTAGAGTATGCGGTCAGGAGTGCTAAGGAGAAATTTACAAAAGATGTATTTTAGCTAATGGATTTATGGTTTTAATTGATAAGACAATAAATTAATCAAAATATGAATTTATTTTTTGATGTATAAAAGCAAGAATACTTTTTGTTGTACTATTACAACAGATGGTTCATGGCATTAAGAAACTTTTCTTTTTTACTTTTTGAAATGTTAATGATATCATCATTATTCATTATGATATAACCCCCGTCTGACTTCACAAATTTTTTCACTTCTTTCAGATTGATCAAAAAACTGTTATGTATTCTCATAAATTGCTGTTTGATCAGTAATTTTTCATATTCTTTAAGGTGTTTGCTTACTAAAAGAGATATATTATTTTTGAGAATAAATGAAGTATAAGCTCCATTGGCTTTACAGTATAGAATATCCTTTATATTAATAAACTCTACACTATCTGCTGTAGATAGACATATTTTGTTAAACTTTGGCTGTTGTTGCAGATTATCTATCAGGGTTTCTAATTGTTTCTTGTATACCTCCTGATCTTTCTTTTTCCTTGCTTTTTCTATAGCAGTTTTGAGCTCTTCAATACCCAAAGGTTTAAGTAAATAATCTAAAGATGAAAATTTTATGGCCTGTATAGCATATTGCTCGTAAGCAGTAGTGAAAATCACTTCAAAATTTATGGTGTCGATTTGGGTTAATATATCAAAACCTGTTCCTGATTGTAGTTCTATATCCAAAAAAACAACGTCAGGTTTATTACTTTTAATTTTTTCAATGGCTTCTGCTGTAGAATTTGCGGTTGTTAGAACAGTGGTTTCTTGGCAAAACTCTTCTATTAATTTTGCTAAGGTCTCTCTACTATGTTTTTCGTCATCTACAATTATTGCTGTTAAGCTCATAATTTGAATATTTTATTCGGTTTGAATTTTGATAATTACCCTGGTTCCTATAGGTATCCCATAGGTATCCATTTTGTCTATAATTTCTATATTTTTTTCTTCAGAACGATGAAGTTTTTGCAATCTTTTTTCGGTTAGTTCTAAACCTCTGGATTTTGTAAGTTTTTTATAGGGTGATTTTATGCTTTTAGCAGCACTTCTTCCAATACCATTATCATCTACTTCACAAATAATATGATTTTTTTCTTTTCTGAAACAAATATTTAATTTTTTATCCGCTTCTTTTTTATTTAATAAACCATACAAGATTGCATTTTCGATAAATGGCTGAATGATCAACATGGGTACCTCTTCGGCATCTGCGTTTATCGTATCATCTATATGAATGGCATATTCAAAACTGGCATCAAAACGTAAAGCTTCTAATTCCAGATATTGATGTAATAAATTAATTTCATCAGATAATACAATATTTGTTTCTATAGAATTTTCGAGTAGGGTTCGCATTAAATGACTAAACTTAGAAAGATACTTTAAAGCAGCTTCTTTTTTTTCAAATACAATTAGGTGTTGAATTGACCCTAATGAATTAAAAATAAAATGCGGATTTAGTTGCGCTCTTAGTGCTTTACAATTGTTAATAAATGATTCTCTTTCGAAGAGCAGTTTTTCTTTATGCTCCTGTTGTATTTTATATGCCAAGCCTAATGCAAAAATTATGATTTCGAGAGTTGCTCCTGCCATCATATAATCGTATGCTTTGGTAAAAAATAAACCCAGAGTGCCTATCAGGAATAAGAATGATCCGGCGACTATAAAATAGGCTAAATGGTTTTTGGCAGTAAGTAGTAAATAAACCATCCCGCCAATACCAAAAATGGTCATTATTAAACGCTGAATATTCATAATATAAATAGCTGCTTCAAAATATTTGAAATACAAAAAGGAACTGTCTATGATTATGATAATGACAAGTGTGTAAATAATATATTTTATGATACGATTGAGCGCAGGATAGTCTTTTTTTGTAGCTAGATAAAATGAAACAAAATAAACATAACATAAATTAATTAATACTTGTGCGATCTGAAAAAACCAATGAGTGATGATGTTATAGCCATCAAAAATGATATTGTTTGATATAAGTAAAGGACCATTTAGGTAGATAAATAACCATAAAATATATAAAGAGTAAAATAAGAACTCAAAATTTCTTGAAGTTATAAAGAATGAAAAGGTGAGAACAAACATAACCAGGCATATCCCTGTAAAAATATGCCTGCGTATCGGGGGGCTGATATCTTTTTGAAAGTGATAATTTTGTAATGAATGATTTAAATTTTGCGAGGTATAATAAAATTTCCAATCTATAACACGATCTGAAAATCGTAAACGTCTTATTTTTAGATATAGAAATCGGTTTTTAATGAGTGAGTTGTGTATAAAAGGTATTTTATTAATATAGGATGTAGAATTAATTTTTTCTGAACCATCAAATAAACCAAATTTCTTTTCTACCAGTATACTGTTCTCGGTATAAAATATAGATGCATGTGCATAATTACTGGGTTTTAGAAACCAGATACTATCTGTTTTTAATGTTTCTAATTCTTTATCGAAGTCGATTTTTATCCAATAAATATCTTTTGGTCTGGTTTTCTCAGTAAAATATTTAGATGATCGAAAGAGGGAGTCAGATTTTATAATATTGTGTATCGATAGCGTATCATCTATAGTTTTATATACTTTAAAGGGGATTTGGGTTATATTTTCATTTAAAGTATTTTGGGCATTGAGGTTATAGTAATATATATTTGATGCAATAAGAACATAGATTATGTGTAGTAATTTTTTTGACATATATCCTAATAGCTATTTATCGTTGAGAGTGTGTTATTAATATAACGTTTATAGGAAGCAAGCCCCCAGTCCTTCATATAAATTGTGTTAGAAGTATTTTCTGTTTCTATATTAGGCTATGTAATTTGCAGTAGCTACAAGATGTAATAGATTTTTTACTGCATAAATCAGGTTAAAAACTATTAAGAATTTAAACATTCATTTATACTCTTAGATCGGTAGTTTAATTTTTTAATTTCTTCCTTTTTCATTGGGGTACAAGGTATAAACAGGATCGCTTTGCCAATATTCTTTAGAGTTTATATCCATTATGGTGAGAGGACCTTTAAAAGCAGCCCCGGTATCCAGGTTCCAAACACAGGCGGCTTGTACTGGTATAGTTTTGTTGACTCTGGTAACTGGCGTGTGCCCTATATAGATTTCATGAAATAATAATAATCGTTTAGGATAGGTGAGGTCGGTTTTTTTAAGACTGGGATCCAGGGACAATGCCGTTTCCCATAAGGTTCTGTCCCAATACAATAATTTACTGAAATACTCTTGATCGGGACCATGAAGATTGGTAAACCCTGCATGTATAAATAAACGATTGTCTGTGTCTATATAATAATTAAGTAAATTTTTGTAGAACTGTAGATGGATATGTATTTCTTCTTTCGGTAATTTTGCATAAGATTCTATAGTAGCCTGTCCTCCATGTTTTATCCAATCCGGATTATGTGTTTTTTCGGTTAACCATGTATACGTTAGTTGGTCGTGATTACCTCTGATAAAAATACATTTGTGCGTTTTTTTTAATTCACTTAAAAAAGAAACCAAAGTGGCACTATCACTCCATCCATCTACATAATCTCCTAAAAATATAAGGGTGTCCTGTGTTGTTGCTTTTGCTTTTTTAAGTACTTGTTTTAATGCTTGTAATGCACCATGAATATCTCCAATTACTAAAACTCTGCTCATCTGTTATTTAATTGTGGTTAGTGGATATTTATTTGTTGGTTTGATTTTTAGAGCACATGATGTTATTGTATATATTTTATGAGTACTGAAGTGTTTTTAGTTGTATTTCACTTTCCTTAAAACCCTAATACTTTCTTTGTATAAAGAATACAGTTTTTCATTATACATTTTTATATAAGGTTTTGCTTCTTCTAGTTTTTCTTTTGCTTCATTAAAATCATTAAAATAGCAAATCAAATAGGTAGCAGGAAGATTGATAATGTCTTTTTCTTCATTTTTTGATAAAGGAATTTTTTGTTTTAGTTTTTCGAGTATAGCATTATTGCTATTATACAAACGAAGCAATATTTTACGATCAAATTTTGGAGGCTCAAAAAGAAGCTTACTTTCTATATCATAACTGGCATTATCTTTAAAAATAATTACAACTTCTTCTAAAGGATAATATCTAAAAGTATCTTGAAACCCCAATTGCACATACTCTATGATTTTAAATTGATCCTCGGTTAAGGATATACTTACTTCGTCCAACTCTGAGTAGAACAGTTTTACATGCTCATTAATTAGTTCGATATCTACGCGAGAGTAATATATTTCTCCATTTTGTCGTTTTTCTTTTGCAGCCCAGCAAACCACAAAATATTCTTTAAATACTTTGTATGTGGGATTATAATCTGTTCTGGAGTTCATAAAATGAAAAACCCCGTCTAGTGTAAGCTCTATATTGTTTTGCGCATGGCTTTCGATAGCATTTACAATTTCAGAATTAACATCTTTGATCTCGATATCAAAAACTTTGGGCATACTTATACTACCATCTCTAAAAAACACACTGCCACCATAATATTTCCAGATATTTTTACGAAGCGAACAAAGTTTTCCATCTTTTGGGCGAATAGTAACTAATCCAACTACTTTATCTGATGGGAGATGGGGAAAAGGAATGTTTTCATAAGAAACAATAGGAGGATTGGATAAATACGCATTAACCAAATTCTGGATTTTACTATCATCAAAAAAATCCACTCCCACGATCTGGTTGTCCTCATCTTCAACACCTATAACAATATATGAGTTGTTTTTTGGGTTAGAGTTTGCCAGAGCGCAGATATGCTTTAATAGTTTAGCCTTCCCTTCTTTTTCGCCAATATTAAGTTTAAGCTTTTTATCATAAAAACTATTTTCGTCATTATGTGCCAGTAAATTTTTAATAAGCAGGCGTTTGTTGATCATTCCTCGTTACAAATAGCAATTAATACTTTTCCCAATATAAACTTAACTATTTTTATTGGGTAGACAATGTAATAGAGAATAAAGAAATTATAAACTTTTATTAACCATAGTGCTACTGGCTTGCGCAGTAGGAAACACTACCAGATCTGCTATATTAACATGATATGGGCGGGTAATTACAAAAGTAATAATATCGGCAATATCTTCTGGGGTTAAAGGGTCATAGCCTTTATATACATTATCTGCTTTTTGATGATCTCCTTTAAACCGTACATTGCTAAACTCTGTTTTTACTAATCCCGGATGGATACCGCCAACACGTATTCCATATTGGTTAAGATCCATTCGCATTCCTTTATTGATTGCATCTACGGCATGTTTACTAGCACAATATACATTTCCGTTTGGATACACTTCTTTTGCAGCAGTAGAACCAATATTGATAATATGTCCGGATTTTTGTGCTATCATTTTGGGAATAATCGCTTTGGATACATATAATAGCCCTTTTACATTAATATCTATCATAGCATCCCAATCTTCGGTATTTCCGGTTTGTATAGGATCAAGACCATGAGCATTCCCTGCATTATTTATAAGGATATCAATTGTTTTAAACGCTTCAGGAAGATTTTCTATAGCAGAATAAACTGTTTTTTTATCTCTGACATCAAAGCATAACGTATGTACCCCTACCTTTTTACTTAGCTCCTCTTTTAATAGGTCCAATCTATCTTGCCTTCTGCCACAAAGGATAAGGTTTATATTGTGTTTCGAAAATTCTATAGCAGTGGATTTTCCTATCCCGCTAGTTGCTCCTGTTATTAATGCTGTTTTCATTTTAAAATTTTAATATTGCTTTCTTTTACTTAGAACACAGTAAAAAAACTGTAATTACATAAAGAAAAAGAAATAGTATTTTAAGTTTACTAGTTAAAAAAAATGCAACGCAGGTATAAAACCGTCGTCTTTTGATAAACTCATCATGAAAATGATGAAAATCTGTGTGTTTAATTTTTTGTAAAAGAAGGTTAAATATACTTTAAAAATTGCGCTTATTACAGGTTTTTCAAGGTACTTTTAACCAAGAATTAACAAGAAAAAGAAAATTATTTCGACAATTTGCAATGTTGGATTAGTAATATTAAATTCACGACTTTAAAAAAATAAAATAAATGGAAGAGAACAGTTCTATTGATATTGCTTCAATTAACCAAAAGATAGAGAGAGAATCTGCCTTTGTAGATTTACTCACCTTAGAAATGAATAAGGTGATTGTTGGTCAAAAGCACATGGTTGAGCGTTTACTTATTGGGTTATTAGGGCAAGGTCATATTTTGTTGGAGGGAGTTCCTGGATTAGCAAAGACATTGGCGATAAACACCTTGTCAAAAGCCGTTCATGGTAGTTTTAGCCGTATTCAGTTTACCCCGGATTTACTACCCGCAGATGTAGTAGGGACCCTTATTTTTAATATGAAAGAGAATGATTTTTCTATTAAAAAAGGACCTATTTTTGCTAATTTTGTTTTAGCTGATGAGATAAATCGTGCTCCGGCAAAAGTACAAAGTGCACTGCTCGAAGCTATGCAGGAAAAACAAGTAACCATAGGAGATGAAACCTTTATATTAGATAAGCCATTTTTGGTAATGGCAACTCAAAACCCTGTAGAACAAGAAGGAACCTATCCTTTACCAGAAGCCCAAGTCGATCGTTTTATGTTAAAAACGGTTATTGATTACCCAAAATTAGACGAAGAGCAGCTAATCATTAGAGCAAACCTTAGAGGTTCTTTCGATAAAGTAAACCCTGTAGTTTCGATAGAGCAAATTCTAAGTGCACAGAAAGCAGTTAGAGAGGTGTATATGGACGAGAAAATCGAAAAATATATTCTGGATATTGTTTTTGCAACTCGTTATCCAGAAAAATATGGATTAGAAGAATTAAAACCATTAATCAATTTTGGAGCATCACCCCGTGGTAGTATTAATTTAGCAACTGCTGCAAAATGCTATGCTTTTATTAAGAGAAGAGGATATGTAATTCCAGAAGATGTTCGGGCAATAATTCATGATGTACTGCGTCATCGTATTGGGATCACGTATGAAGCAGAAGCAGAAAATATAACCTCTGAAGATATTATCAACAAGATAGTTAACGAAATCGAAGTGCCTTAGCAGAGATGTTTTACATCAGTACAAATTCCTAACTAATAAGTACAAAGCACTAAAATATCTTGGGCTTTGTACTCTTTACTTATTATTAACGAGCCAAAAGGCGAGTACATGGATACAAAAGAGTTATTAAAAAAAGTTCGAAAAATAGAAATTAAAACACGTCGTTTAAGCGACCATATCTTTGGAGGAGAATATCATTCTACATTCAAAGGGCGTGGTATGACTTTTAGTGAAGTGAGACAATATCAATTTGGAGATGATGTTCGTAATATCGATTGGAATGTAACTGCCAGATATAATGAGCCTTATATAAAAGTTTTTGAAGAAGAAAGAGAACTCACAATGATGTTAATGGTGGATGTCTCCGGATCACAGCTTTTTGGTACGCAAGAGCAGTTTAAAAAAGGAATTATAACTGAAATTGCAGCAACATTAGCTTTTTCTGCTACACAAAATAACGATAAAATAGGATTGATCTTGTTTACAGATCAAATAGAGCTTTTTATTCCTCCTAAAAAAGGGAGATCTCATGTGCTTCGAATTATAAGAGAATTACTGGAGTTTGAACCAAAAAGTAAAAAAACAGATATAACAGGCGCATTAAAATTTTTGTCTAATGTTATGAAAAAGAAAGCAATCGTATTTATGCTTTCTGATTTTATTGCAGACGATTACCAACAAACTCTAAAAATAGTAGGAAGAAAACATGATGTTACCGGGATTAGAGTCTATGACAGAAGAGAAGAAGAAATACCAAATCTGGGGATGGTACAGATGGAAGATGAAGAGACAGGGGAACTTATGTTGGTAAATACTGGTTCAAAGAAAACACGTATAAACTATAGTAAATATTATCAGGAAAGAGTAGATTATTTTAAAGATAGTTTTACTCGCAGTGGCGCAGGTTCTTTGAGTAGTAGGATAGATGAAAGTTATGTAAAAAAATTATTAGGTTATTTTAAAAGAAGAGGATAGTAGAATTACGAATGAAGAATTACGAATCACGAAATAATAGTATAAATTCAGGAGCAAAAATTATAAGATTTTTGGCTTGGATTATATTTCCGCTTTGGGGACTAGGAGGCTTTTCCCAAGTTACCGCAACTATAGACTCGACAACAGTCGAAATCGGACAAGAAATTCGTTATAAAATGCAGGTTGAAGCCGATTCTACGCAAATAGTTGTATTTCCTGAAGGAAAAACGTTTACACCTCTCGAAGTAATTGAGTCCCTAGAAATAGATACTTCCAGAAATGGAAAACGTTTTAGTTTAATCAAAGAATATGCATTAACTCAGTTTGATTCTGGTCATTATACCATTCCAAGACAAAAAGTAATGGTGGGGGATCAGGTATTTTTTACAGATTCACTTAAGGTAGAAATCAGAGATGTCTTAGTAGATACTACCAAACAAAAGATGTATGAAATCAAACCTTTGGTAGAGGTAGAAGCTAAATTTGCAATAGACTGGAAAAGATGGCTTTTATGGATAGGAGGCATATTACTTGTACTAGGGATAATTATATTTTTTGTACTTAGAAAAAAGAAAAGAGCAGCCAATAAAGAAAACGAATTGCCGCCTTATGAAAGAGCAATACTGGCACTTCGTAAAATCGATGAATCTCATTTGCTGGAACAAGACTCTCATAAAGAGTACTACTCACAGTTAAGTGACACTGCCCGTAAATATATAGACGAAGAGGTATACGACCACGCCATGGAAAGTACCACAGATGAATTAATTGCAAGATTAGACGAAGAAATAAAATCCGGACACCTTAATCTGGACAAAAAAACCATTGAAGATCTTAAAAAGGTTTTAAAAACAGCCGATATGGCAAAATTTGCAAAGTCTAAACCAGATGTTATAACAGCAAAAGCAGATCGTAATGTAATAGAACAAGTAATTCATAAAACAAAAAGTGCTATTCCAGAGCCAACAGAAGAAGAATTATTGGCAGACGAAGAGTACCGAAAAACAGTAGCAGAAAAAAAACGTAAAAAGAAAATTTTCATCGGTAGTGCCGCTATTGTTGTTTTAGTCTTAGGAACTTGGATAGGTTTTGGTTGGGCATACGGATTTGATGTAGTAAAAGATACGGTATTTGGGCATCCTACCAAAGAAATGGCAGAATCTGAGTGGATTACCAGTGCTTATGGATCCCCACCGGTTACCATTTCGACACCCAAAGTACTTATTCGTAATGCATACCAGATGACAGATGAGCAAAAGCAAATCCTTAAAGGAAACGAGACTTTTGTATACGGAAACCTGTTAGGAAATTTTTATATAGCAGCAAGTACTGTGGTATATAGCCAAAATACCGAAATTGATCTCGAAAAAGCCGTTGAAGGAGCAATAGGAGGAATGGAGGCAGAAGGCGCTAAAAATATTACTTTTAAAACCGATGAATATGAAACCTTGCATGGTGCCAAAGGATTAAAAGTTTTTGGGGATTTTACAGCAAAAAACCCGGTTACACAACAATCACAAAAAGCAGAATATTTTATGCTTAATTTTAAAGAAGGAGGCGGTTTTCAACAAATTATTGTAGCTTATAATAAAGAAGACCGATATGCAAAAGATGTGGCAGAACGAATAATTAATTCTGTAGAACTTAAAAACGACAAATAACAATGTTTGAAAATTTTACATTCGAGAACCCACAGTTTTTTTGGTTGTTTTTAATGCTTCCATTAGCAATAACATGGTATATATGGAAACGAAACAAGCAACAGGCAGCACTCAGGATCTCTAGTATAAAAGGGTTTAAAGTTTCTGCCAGTTGGATAACCAAACTTAAACCATTGTTATTTGTAATCCGGTTAATTGCTTTATCACTAATCATTACCGCTTTAGCCAGGCCAAGAACCGTAGATATATCTACCAAAACCAAAACAACCAAGGGTATTGATATTGTAATGGCAATTGATATATCTGCCAGTATGTTGGCAAAAGACCTTCGTCCTAATAGGTTAGAGGCTTTAAAAGAAGTAGCAGCAGAGTTTATCAAAGACAGACCTAACGATCGTATCGGGTTGGTTGTATATGCAGGAGAAAGTTTTACCAAAACACCAATTACAAGCGATAAATCTATAGTTTTAAGCAGCTTAAAAGATATTAAATACGATAATGTATTAGAAAATGGTACCGCAATAGGAATGGGATTGGCAACCTCGGTAAACAGGCTTAAAGACAGCAAAGCCAAGAGTAAAGTAATTATTTTACTTACCGATGGTTCTAATAATGCCGGATTTATTGACCCTAAGATCGCTTCAGAATTAGCAGTAGAATATGGTATTAAAACCTATACTATTGGTTTAGGTACTAATGGTATGGCATTGGCTCCCGTAGCTATACTGCCCGATGGATCTTTTCAATATGGCAGAGTACAGGTAGAAATTGATGAAGAACTACTAAAAGAAATAGCCAAAGTAACCAGTGGTAAATACTTCAGGGCTACCAACAATAAAAAATTGCAACAAATTTATCAGGAAATTGACAAATTAGAAAGAACAGATATCGAAGAATTTAAGTTTTATAATTACGAAGAAAAATTTAGATCACTGGCATTACTTGCATTACTGTTGATTTTTGTGGAGTTTTTATTGCGATATACAGTATTTAAAAGTTTTATATAAATAGAGCATGAACCTTTTAAGGTTTAGCGAATAGAGTAGAGAATATGTATTTATTAGAAGAAAAAATATATTTCTGGTTATTATTGGGTGTTCCAGTACTTATTTTGTTGTTTCTGGGAGTTTTAGTTTGGCAAAAAACCACACAGAAAAAATTTGCAGACTCAGGACTTCTTAAAAAACTAAGCCCGGATCGCTCATTTTTTAAATCCATCCTGAAAATTATAGTTATTAGTTTGGCTATAGCCTGTATCGTAATTGCTTTGGTCAACCCAAAAATAGGAACAAAACTAGAAACAGTAAAAAGAGAAGGAGTAGATATTGTTTTTGCTATGGATGTTTCAAAAAGTATGCTGGCAGAAGATATAGCCCCAAATAGATTAGAAAAATCTAAGCAGTTGGTAACTCAGATTATCAATAATCTGGCCAGTGATCGTATAGGTATTATTGCTTATGCCGCAAGTGCATATCCTCAATTACCCATCACTACCGATTATGCCGCCGGAAAAATGTTTTTACAATCTTTAAATACCGATATGCTTTCCTCACAAGGTACAGCAATCAATGAAGCTATTGAATTGGCAAAAACATATTATAACGATGAAGAGCAAACAAATAGAGTCTTGTTTATTGTAAGTGACGGAGAGGATCATGAAGGCAATGCAGCAGCTATTGCCGAAGAAGCTGCAAAAGAAGGAATTAAGATTTTTACAATCGGAGTAGGATCCGAAAAAGGAGCCCCAATACCATTAAAACAAAATGGAATTATACAAAACTATAAGAAAAACAGCCAGGGTGGCACAGTTATTACCAAACTAAATACGACAACTTTGCAGGAAATTGCCAAAGAAGCAAATGGCATATACATTGATGGTAAAAATACAAAAGAGGTTGTAGAAGAAGTTTCGACAATACTTCAAAATATGGACAAGAAAGAATTTGAAGCCAAGCAATTTGCAGATTTTAAAGATCAATTTCAATGGTTTCTTATAGCAGGATTGCTGTTGCTGTTTTTAGATATTTTTTTATTGGAAAGAAAAACATCCTGGGTTAAAAAATTAAATCTATTTAACGAGCAATAAATAGTTTAAAAGGGCGAATATGGTTTTAAAGATAAACGAGCGTTAGAAAATATACTATAAAATGAAAAAGTTATTTATTATCATAATCTTTTTTCCGTTTGGATTTTTGTTTGCACAAGAAGAAGATAAAGAACAAATAATTAATCAGGCAAATCAGTTTATAGCTACAGCTAATGATGTTTTGGTTAAAAAAGGTAATTTTCCAGAAGCCGAAGGAGAATATAGAAAAGCAATAGCTAAAGATCCGGTTAACCCTGTAGCAAAATATAATTTAGCAAATGCATATTATAATTCTGAAAAATATGACGAAGCCACTTTGCGTTATACTGAAGCGGCAAAAGTAGCTACATCAAAACTAGAAAAGCATAAAGCGTTTCATAATCAAGGTAATACTTATATGGAACAAAAAAAATATAAAGAAGCTGTAGAAGCATATAAAAATGCCCTTAGAAATAACTCTAAAGACAATCAAACCAGATATAATCTAGCTCTGGCCAAAAAAATGTTGGAAAAACAAGAACAAGAAAACGATAAAAATAAGGATAAAGACCAAAACAAAGATCAGAACCAGGACGATAAAGATAAAAAAGAAGGAGACGATAAAGAGGATAAAAAAGGAGACGAAGGAGATAAGGATAAGGAAAAAGATAAGGGAGACGACCAAAAAGATAAAGGAGATGAGGGAGAGGATAAAAAGGACAAAGGAGATAAAGAAAAAGACGATAAAGGAGATCCCAAGGACGAAGAAAAAAATAAAGAAGGAGATCCAAAAGATAAAGAAGAAGGGCAACCAAAAGAGCAACAGCCACAACAAGTACAAGGTCAATTATCTCCAGAACAGGTAAAAAGCTTATTAGAAGCCATGAATAATCAAGAAAAGAAGGTTCAGGATAAAATAAATGCTAAAAAAGCACAAGGTTCAAAAACAAAAACAGATAAAGACTGGTAAATTAAGGATTTCAAGACCTTTAAAATCTTGAAGATCTTACATAACCAAAATGAGATAAAAATGAAACTAAAATTAATTTTTCTAACACTATTATTGACAACAATGCAGCTTGCATTAGCTCAAGTAAAATTTGAAGCCAAAGTGAGCAAAAAGAAATTGGGTGTAAATGAAAGATTACGAGTAGATTTTGAAATGAATAAGGATGGCGATAATTTTACCCCACCTTCTTTTTCTGGATTTACAGTGGTGGGAGGCCCAAATCAATCTATTAGCAACTCATGGATTAACGGAAAAAGATCCTATGCCAAAACGTTTAGTTATTTTTTAGAACCTACTCGCAGAGGTAAATTTACCATAAGACAAGCAGTTATTGAGATTGATGGACAGACATATAAGACGTTACCAATAGATGTTGAGGTTACTGGTGCTGTGGATAAACCAAAAGATGGAGATGATACCGATTTATTAGCAAGTGAAAACTTGCACCTTATAGCTGAGGTTTCTAAATCTGATCCTTATTTAAATGAGGCAATAACCGTAGTTTATAAATTATATGTAAGTCCCAGAATTAGTGTAAGCAACTGGCGAGAGTTGGATAGCCCAAAATACAGTGATTTCTGGAGCCAGGCTATAGATATGAAACAACTTAAAATCGAAAACGGAGAATATGAGGGAGAGCCATATCGGTATGTAGTACTTCGTAAAACCGTGTTATATCCACAAAAAACAGGTAAATTGGATATAGAGCCCCTAACGTTATCTGTTTCTGTAGATGTACCTACAAAAAGAAGAGATATTTTTGGAGGCAGATTATATTCAACAGTAAACAAAACCGTAGCAGCAGGTAATAGAGTTATAAATGTAAAACCATTGCCTTTGGAAGGAAAACCAGAAGATTTTTCTGGAGCAGTAGGAGAGTTCGAATTTGAAGTAACTACCAATAAAAAAGAGTTGGATGCTACAGAATCTTTGGATGCAAAAGTATTGGTGTCCGGAAATGGTAATCTAAAACTCTTTGACCTTCCTAAACTTAATGTTCCTAATGGTTTAGAGCAATACGAGCCACAACATAATGAAAGAGTAAGAACCAACCTTACAGGTATGGGGGGTAATATATCAGATACATATACTTTGGTTCCCCAGTACAAAGGCAAATATCCAATACCATCAATTTCATTTTCATATTTCGATTTAAAGACAGAAACATATAAAAAAATTACTTCTGAAGAGATTGTAATTAATGTAAAAAACGGACCAGATGGATCAAGTATAGCTGGTACATCTAAAACTGAAGGAACTAATAAAAAAGCAGTAACACAAGTTGGAAACCAGTTTAGGTTTTTAAAACTCAATGCCAACCTTCAGCCAATACAAAAACAACACTTTTTTAACTCTACAGGATATTGGTTGTCTTTGACCGCTCCTTTATTAGCAATTCCTTTATTTCTTTTCTTCGGAAAAAAGAGACAGGACAGATTAAGCGATGTTAGTGGTAATAGAGTTCGTAAAGCAGATAAATTGGCCCGTAAATACCTGTCAGAAGCCAAAAAGAATTTAGGAAGCCAAAAGGAGTTCTATATTGCTATGGAACGAGCGTTACATAACTACCTGAAAGCAAAATTACATATCCAAACCAGTGATATGAGCAAAGAACGAATACAACGATTATTAAAAGAGCAGGATGTAGAAAATTCTGTATCTATAGAATTTATGGCATTATTAGAAAGCTGTGAGTTTGCCAGATATACACCCTCATCAACTTCTGCAATGCAGCAAGATTATGACAAAGCTTCCAGAATAATTGCAACGATAGATAAACAACTATAAAAAGAGATGAAAAGAATAGTTGAAATACTTGTTTTTTTAGTTATTACTACAGGTTTTTCTCAAGAAGAAGAAACATTTCAGAGAGGTAACTCTTTATATAACCAGGAAAACTATCAAGAGGCCATTGATAAATACACTTCTATTTTGAGTACAGGCAAAGAATCTGCCTCATTATATTATAATTTGGGAAATGCACACTATAAATTAAGTAATATAGGTGCCAGCATTTTTTATTTTGAAAAAGCTTTACAATTAGCTCCTAATGATGAGGATATAAAAAATAATTTGGCGTTTGCTCAAAAAGCTACTATTGATGCAATAGATGTAATACCAGAAGGATTTATTTCAAGAACAATAAAAAAAATTACCAATACACTTAGCTTTGACGGGTGGGCATGGTCCTCAGTAGTTTGTATTATACTTTTTGTAATCCTGTTTATTTTGTATTATACTACAAATAACTCATCAAAAAAGAGAGGATTCTTTGCTGTCTCTTTGGGATTATTGATTTTAGGTATTTTAGGCATTTCCTTTGCCTATAAACAGTATAATTTTATTGAAAACAATCGATTTGCTATTATTTTTTCTCAGGAAACTATAGTAAAAAGCGAACCAAATCTTAGAAGTGAAGAAATTTTTGAACTTCATGAAGGAACAAAAGTGCGGGTAACAGAAACCGTAAATGACTGGAAAAAAATCAAGCTTACAGATGGTAAGATAGGGTGGATTCCTGCAAGTGATTTAAAAGAGTTATAATTTGTTGTCTAAATTTACAATGGATTTAACTAAATTTGAAAGTAATACTTTTATTTTAGCCAAAAACTTATTAGTGATAAACAAACTCAAAATAGCAAAATTTTTAATTGTATTAGGATTCATATTTTGTATTACTAATTATGGTGTAAGAGTAATCCATTTTTACAACTGTGATAATGAAACCTCAATAGCTATTGAAGAGTCTGAGAGTTCTGAAGAAAAAGAAAGTTCAGAAAAAGAAGATTTTAAAGAAAAAGACAAGATTTCTTTTCATTATTTGGATGAGGTAGCAACTGTGTCGAATCTTATCATTAAATGGTTTCCAGAATTTCATATTCAAAACTCGTCAGTGTTTTTAGAACACAAAACACCTCCCCCTAAGTTTATCTAATTTCCTTTTTACAACCATAGATACTACCGTCTTTACATAAAGAAAAAATGTAGTATTTGATTTTTTATGGTAATTGATTTCAGAATTTAAAACCAGTATTGCTGCTATAATTTTTGGCCTTAATACTATATTTTGATACAATTACTTCCACTTTAATTAGGCAAAAAATGAATTTAGATAGGGTGTTTGATAATAATGAAAAATGGATTGAAGAAAAATTAAAGTTTGATCCTGATTTTTTTGATGAACTTGGTAAGGGACAGAATCCAGAATTATTATATATAGGATGTTCAGACAGTAGGGTAACAGCAGAAGATCTAATGGGTTTAGGACCAGGCGAAGTATTCGTACATCGCAATATTGCCAATATGGTAATAAGTATAGATCTTAACGTGATGTCTGTAATAGACTATGCTGTAGAGCATTTAAAAGTAAATCATGTAGTAGTATGTGGGCATTATGCGTGTGGTGGAGTTAAAGCGGCAATGCAATCTGCCGATCTGGGGATTTTAAATCCTTGGTTAAGAAGTATAAGAGATGTATACAGAATTCACAAAAATGAATTAAATAGTATAGAAGATGAAGACAAAAAATACGATCGCTTGGTAGAGTTAAATGTTCAGGAACAATGTGTTAACCTTATTAAAACAGCATCAGTACAAAAAGCATATAGAGAAAGAGGTTTAAAAGTACACGGATGGGTATTTGATGTGCATACTGGAAGATTGATAGATTTAAAAATTCGATTTGAAGATATTCTTAAAAATATTATGGAAATCTATCATTTGGATTAAGTAAAATAATGCCCGAAAAATCAATTTAGAATATTCTAAGTTTATATAGAAATAGTTAAATAATTATAGCTGGCGTAATAACAAAAGCTTTTCAAATAAATTAAAAGATAATATAGTACATGAAGCAGTTTTTTAGCAATTTTAAAGGAGATGCGTTTGGAGGGTTAACAGCAGGTATCGTTGCATTACCATTAGCGTTAGCGTTTGGGGTATCCTCTGGATTAGGTCCTAGTGCAGGATTGTACGGAGCAATTTTCATTAGTTTTTTTGCAGCATTATTTGGTGGTACAAACACACAAATTTCTGGACCTACAGCACCCATGACAGCAGTTAGTATGTTGGTGATTGCCGGATTGATCGGTGCTAATGATGGAAATGTCGAAAAAGCATTGCCAGCTATTTTAACCGTGTTTCTTTTGGCAGGTTTAATGCAAATAGGATTAGGAGCAATAGGATTAGGAAAATACATTAAATACATCCCATATCCCGTAGTATCTGGCTTTATGACAGCTATTGGAGTAATGATACTTGTTACTCAATTTTTGCCTGCATTAGGATATTATCCAAAAGAAGATCAAAGCTTTGTAGATAAATTTAAACCACAAGCTGAAGAAGTTATTTTGGATAAAATACTTAAAGAAGAAGCAGGAGAAGGAATCTTGGTACTCGAAGATTTTAAAGAAACCATAAAAAGAGCTGAAAACATTTCTGAAGAAGAAATCACTCTAGAAGCCGGTACCCTGGCAGGGAGCGAAGCATCTGGCGTACTTGGAGCCATTAAAAGCTTACCCAGGGCATTATCTAAAATCAATTATTTAGAACTTATATTGTGTTTGATAACCATAATAATCATTTATGGTTTTAAACGAATTACAACCGCAATACCAAGCACACTGGTTGCACTAATCCTTGTATCTGGCGTTGCCTATGGCTTTAATTTTAATTACAGGCCAATTGAAGAAATACCAAGTGGTTTTCCTATACCAAATTTATCCATATTTTCAAATTTTAGCATGGGATCTGTAGCTCCATATATTTTTACAGCACTTTCTCTGGCATTTTTAGGAGCTATCGATTCTTTATTAACTTCGGTTGTGGCAGATAATATGACCAAAACAAAACATAATCCTAATAAAGAGTTGGTTGGTCAAGGAATAGGGAACACTGTTGCAGCTATTTTTGGGGGAATCCCGGGAGCAGGTGCTACAATTAGAACTGTTGTAAACATAAACGCTGGAGGAAAAACCAGATTATCAGGAATGATAGCAGGGATTATGCTGTTAATAATATTATTAGCATTAGGACCTGTTGCTTCAAAGATTCCTGCAGCAGTTTTGGCAGGTATTTTAATTACAGTAGGTATTGGAGTAATGGATTATAAAGGATTAAAAGCAATACCATATATACCAAAAGTAGAAGTTGCAATAATGATTATTGTTTTGGTGCTATCCGTGTTTTGGAACCTGGTATATGCAGTAGGGATAGGGTTGATTATTGCATCTCTTATTTTTATGAAAAAAATGGGAGACGTTACAGCCAGAGAATCAAAAGTAGAATCATTAGGAGGCTTGGAAAATAACAATAAAACAGAGAAGCTATGGAATGATGAAATAAACATACCAAAAAAACTTAAAGAAGAAATATTTATCAAACACCTTAACGGACCAGTGTTTTTTGGATCTACAAGCGAGTTACAACAAATGGCAAACCAAATACCCCAATCAGCTACACATGTAGTCCTTAGAATGGATAAAGTGCCATATATGGATCAATCCGGTGTTTATACTCTTGAAGAAATTATATTAAGCCTGGAACAAAAAGGAATTAAGACCCATATTGTTGGTATCCAAAAACAACCTTTGTATTTGGCAAAAAATATCGATATCATACCAGACTTAATACCAGAAAACTGTGTTTTTAAAGATTTTGACTCATGTATAAGATATTTAAGCAAAGTAGTAAAAGATGTAGTTAATCCAGAACAAGATTTGCTGTAACGATAAATACCCACGATTTTTGGGTGATTTTATACCATTTTAAAACAAAGACAATCAGGTACTAAACCTGATTGTCTTTATTGCTTTTTGGATCTTCTTTTTCTTGCTTCCATATATTTGGTAAAACCATTGGTGCAAGTTTGCGAACAGGATTGTATAATATTGAAGAATCTAAAGTTTCCTTTTTAAGTATCGTAATATTGTTGTTTATTGCATCTATAAAAATAATAATAACACTAGCAATAAAAGCCATTTTTAATACACCAAAAGCAGCCCCCAAAATTTTATTTAAAACCCCAAGAGCAGCATAATCTGCAATTTTAGTTAAAATTTTACCAGCAAGAGAAACCAGAATTACAACAATAATAAAAGTTATAGCAAAAGCAACTAATTTCATAGCCCCTTCTTCCCAATCCACATATTTTTGAAGGTATTCTCCCGCAATATGAGAAAAATGTACCGCAATATAAATACCAACAACAAGTGCAATAAGAGATGCTAAAGATGAAAACAGCCCTTTGCTAAACCCTTTTATCAATCCCCAAAGTAAAAGTATTCCTAAAATAATATCGATGTAGTTCATTAATAGTTTGAATTAGATTCAAATATAATGCATAATTCTTACTTAATTATATATGCCACTCAAGGTAATATTGCGACTATAATAATTATAAAGATAATTTTTAAAATACGTAACTTTGGGATTTAAGTACTTAATATCAGGTATAAAAAATCCGTTTTGTTTGTAAAAGACACAGATCAAGATATGTTGGAAATTGAAATATTATTGTTTAGATTATTAAAAGCGTTTCCTGTTAAGGTTTTGAAACAGTATTTTGAGATAAGCGAATTAAGACAAGATAACCTGATAAAAAAGATTATTAACAACTTCTCAAAAAATCAGATTATAGATTTTTCCTTCGCCAATTTTGGATATTTAAAACAACATATCTACATAGTTTCCCCAAATAAGGAAATAAAATCGAATTGGATCCCACTTCCCCCAAATTATATTAATGATACTTTGACAGAGGATAAAAAAGCACATAACCTATTATTTACCACAGTATATGATGTTTTTAATTCCACCAAAAACATAAAAGAAAACGTTCATTTTTATGTTCCGGTCCAAATTAGAAAATTTGAGAAATATTTGATATTAAGTGTTAATATTTTAGAACGATCATTATCTAATCTCGAAGGAGATAATTTGGTATTGTTAAATAAAAGATTAGATGAACAAACCTATATTGAAGCAATTAAAGAATCATTGCCAAAAGGGATAACATTTGTAGAGTCTGATTTGAATAAAGGAATCAAAAGCTTATGGAAAGATGACTATGTTGATGCAGCGTATGTTAAATTTAAGAAATCAAAATCTACTTCTACAGAGGCAATGGACGAGACTAATACTTTAAAAGTAATTTATCCTGAAATCTATAAAAAGATTATGGAGTCTCCAATTGATAAAGAGGTGTTAAGTGTATTACATGAAAAAGTAGCTATAAAAAGGTTTTCAATAGAACCCTGCAGAGGAAAAATATCGATTAACAGATTTCCTGAAACCAGTACAGCTATTGTAGAATTAGTAGATTTAATTTTGTTAAAAAACTAAAATGGTACAGCAATTTTTGAAAAGAAGAGCAGAAATATTAGAAAAAACAGATCCGGATAGGATTTATGTCGAAAATATTCGTAGTTTTTTTCGGATACCTTATACTGTGGCTAGATTTTTTTGCGAAATGGCAGTAAAAGAGAAGTTTTTTAAAAAAAAGGTCGGTGTATTTTGTTCTAACGAGGATTGCAGAAGATTAATAAAATCCTATGATAGCAGATCAGAAATAAAGGATGAAATTATTTGTGATATTTGTGAGGATCTCGAAAAAGAAAAGTTTGTTTTTGTAAAAGAAGACATAGAAATAGTTGAATTTTATCAGTTAGTAAAATGAAAAACTTAAAAAACCTGACCAACAGACAAGTAGAGGTTTATAAATCTATTACAAACCTGATTATCAAAACAGTGTTATCTGTTACTATTGTAGGGATTATGGTTGCTATTTTGATTTTTTTGCTAAACTGTAATCAATCTTGGGAAAAAACTACCGCACTGGCAACCTTAGAAGCAGTTTTTGGGGTGGTTATTCATCAAGCATTTCGGCATTATTTTCCTTCAGTAAAAGAAGAAGGAGAAAAAAAATAAAAAAGATTTCTGTTTATAATTAATAAGATTTATTTAATTAGTACTATCCATCTTTTGGTTTAACAGTATTTTTGCGGTACTTAAATAAAGAGATAAGTAAAACAGGACAGAGTATGGCTAGAGACGAAAAATTAAAAGAACGATGGGAGATTTTGGTAGAAAAACTCTCTGATCAGTTTGCAAATGGTGAAGATTTGGATTTGGATGGTATTATATATTTAATAGGGGTACAAGAATTAGGACAATTACATAGAGAATTTAAAAAAGACGAAAAATTAGATTTAATGCACATAGCAATATGTAGATTGTTAGAACCTTATGGGTATTATGAATTTGAGTTTTATGATGATGATGGTTGGCCTCATTATAAAGTGCAAGAGCAATTACCCAACCTTAAAGCAGGAGAACAATCTGTATTGATGAAAGAAGCTATTGTAAACTATTTCTTAGTAAGTGAATATATAGAGTAATGAATGCTTTATTTAAAATGTTTAGGGTTTTAAAGTTAAATAGGTGGTATAACTTTAGTTTGCCTAAATTGTTTAAATTTGCCGTTCTATTAAGAAAATAGTAATGATTGATAAGATTAAAGAGTATATAGTAGAAGTTAATGCCTTTAAAGCCAAAACAAAAGAAGATGTAGAAGCTTTCAGAATAAAGTTTTCTGGCAAAAAAGGATTGATAAACGAGTTCTTTTCAGAGTTTAGAAATGTAGCTAATGATCAGAAAAAAGAATTTGGACAGGCAATTAATGCCCTTAAAATAGCTGCAGAAGGAAAAGTTAAAGATTTAAAAGACCAATTAGAATCCAGAGATGAAGAAAATGGAATCTACGGGGATCTTACCAGACCTTCAGAACCTATTGCTTTGGGATCTAGACATCCAATATCTTTGGTCAAAAATCAAATAATCGATATTTTTTCCCGTATTGGATTTAATGTAAGCGAAGGTCCGGAAATTGAAGATGACTGGCATAATTTTACAGCACTAAACTTACCAGAATATCATCCTGCCAGAGATATGCAGGATACTTTTTTTATCCAAACCAATCCAGATGTTTTATTGCGTACACACACATCATCTGTACAAGTTAGGTATATGGAAAACAATATACCTCCAATTAGAACTATATCTCCCGGGAGAGTGTATCGAAACGAAGCTATTTCAGGAAGATCCCATTGCTTTTTTCATCAAGTTGAAGGACTATATATAGACAAAGACGTTTCATTTGCCGATCTAAAGCAAACGTTGCAGTATTTTACTACCGAAATGTTTGGTAAATCTAAAATTAGATTAAGACCATCCTATTTTCCATTTACCGAACCAAGCGCAGAAGTAGACGTATATTGGGGTTTAGAAACAGAAACCGATTATAAAATGACCAAAGGTACAGGTTGGTTAGAAATTATGGGTTGTGGAATGGTAGATCCCAATGTGCTTAGAAACTGTAATATAGATCCACAAGAATATAGTGGTTTTGCTTTTGGAATGGGTATTGACCGTATAGCGCTTTTACTTTATGGGATCTCAGATATTAGAATGCTTAGTGAAAATGATGTGCGTTTTTTACAACAGTTTAAGTCTGCATTATAATTATTTTGTCATAAAAATATCAGGCTACATGCCCCTCAGGTCTATTTTAAAAACCAAAATAAAGACTTGGTAATTTAAAGTGTTGCCAAAACAGATAAGGTGTAAAAATAACAAGAAAAAACAAAATGAAAAAAGACATCGAGATACCTGTTGTAGAAGGTGTCTACATTGCAGTTGTTAAAGAGTGGGATGATGAGTTTTTGGCCCAGGATTGGAATGCATATATAATCAATGATCGGGATACTGTAATAGAAATGGTTCTTGTAGTAACAAAAGGATATGATGAAGACCGAAAAACTTCTCTTTTAAGACACGGTATAGGAACAATAGAACCAAAATCCTTTTCCAAAATTGAAATGATACAAGAAGAACTGTTAAGCATGAATAACGAGTTTTCTGTAACTTTTTTTGCAGATAGTAAGTTATACGATAAAAAATATTTATTTGAACAAAATACTATAAATGAAAATGCTTTTCAAGATTTACCGGTAATGGAGCAGCGTGGAGTTTTGATAAAATAAATTTTGTACACCATCCTTTCTTATACCATTTATACTTTGGCTTTACTGAAAAAGAAAATCGACTATTTTTTGGTTACGTAAGAGTTTTATCATTTCAGGCAGGAAAAAAGAAACCTTACATTTTTAGCATGCTTTTAGAACCTATTAGGTACTATACCAATTTTATTTAAGGATTGTTATAAAATGTAGTGGTTCTTAACTTATGAGCAACAGGGTCTTATATATTTTTGTATTTTTATACACCATACTCTTAAACCATGAAAGCGCTTTATAAAAATCCAATAGCAATTATCTTCGCTGTTCTTGCAATAGCAGGTTTTATATATTTTGAAAAGCAATTGCCAGCTATTGATTTATCCCATTTAACTCCTGGAAATGTAGTAGCAATGCTTGGTTATTTATCTATAATTATGTTGGTAGTAGAACAATTTATAGAGATTTTTGTGACAGATCCCGAGGAAAAAATTAAAATACAAAGTAAAGATCGAATAGCCGATATTGATAAATTTTTAGAAAGTACAAATACCCCTGTAGATTTTGCCATAATAGCGAACCCAGCCCCTTCTGTTAATGAACCCCGGCAGGATCAAATTGCAAAAAGAATGAAAGAAAAAAAAGAATTAGAAGAATTGTTGATAACTATGGGGTTAAAAAGGCAAAAAAAAATGACTATAATCGCTTTTGTGATAGGGTTGATTCTTTCTTTTTCAGGACTACGATTTATGTCAGGTATATTGTTTAGTGGATTAGAGGCAGAACCCATGCCAATACAGACTACAATAATCCAAACCATAGATATTGTTCTTACTGCGGGTATTATAGCCGGAGGTAGTGGTAGAGTACACAGGCTTATTAAAAGAATAAAGCAAACCTTGCAACCAGAATAATTATTATTTATAAAAGCCCATTTCATCTATATATTGCCATACAGTATCCGTAAGCAAGGGTCTTACGTTTTTTCTATTGGCAATACATTCACGAATAAAAGTAGAAGAAATCTCCATAACAGGAGCCTCAATTCGTTGTATTTTTGGATGGCAGGTAAATTGGTTTTCTACTATTCCTTCTGCAATTCGGGGATATACATAGATATTGTGGTTTTCCAGGATAACCTCATAATTTTTCCATTTATGGAAACTTTTTAAGTTGTCCTCGCCCATAATAAGATGAAATTCATAATCCGGATATTTTTCTTGAAGATGGGCAAGTGTATAGATTGTATAATTAGGCTGGGGGAGTTTAAATTCTATATCAGATGGTTTTATTTTGGGATAGGGTTGTGTAGCCCTGTAGACCATTTCAAAACGATGATGATTATCTAATAATGTTTTTTTCTTTTTGTGCGGGCTGTGTGGAGTAACAACCATCCATATTTCATTTAGATCAGAAAATTCAGCTATATGGTTAGCAATTGCCAAATGACCAATATGAATAGGGTTAAAGGTTCCAAAATATAAACCGATTTTTTTCATAGAAAAAGAAGGCTTTAACCTAATTAAAAGGTTGGGTTTTGACTAATGGGTATTTTGTTTATCATTTTGAATTTATGGTAATAAAATGGTTTTTATCTCCCCGTTTCAGAATAAAAAATACTAGCTCTGTTCCGCTTAATTTTCTTTCCCAACAAATTCAAACAATAATGTCTATTATTTTAAAATAAATTTACGAACTAATTGATATACTTCATCTTTAGCTTTTTCTAAATCATCATTGGTAATAATGGCATCAAACTGAGGAGCTGTAGCCATTTCTGTAGAGGCTTTGGCAACCCGCATATTGATTTTATCTTCCGATTCGGTTTTGCGTTTTTTTAATCTGATTTTTAATTCTTCAATACTTGGTGGTTTTATAAAAATAGCCAGGGTTCGGTCCGGGTATATTCTTTTAATATCCAAACCTCCCACTACATCAATATCAAAAATAACATGTTTGCCTTTGTCCCAAAGCCGTTGTACTTCGGTTTTTAAAGTCCCATAAAAATTATCCCTGTACACTTCTTCCCACTCCAAAAATTTATCACCTTTAATTTTGTCTTTAAATTCTCTTAAGGACAAAAAATAATAATCTTTTCCATGAATTTCTCCTCCTCTTGGTTCTCTGGATGCCGCAGAAATAGAAAACCCAAGATTAAGCTCTTCTTTATGAAGTAAATATTTGACTAAAGTAGTTTTTCCACTTCCAGAAGGTGCCGAAAGTACAATAAGTTTACCTTGGTTCATTTACAATACGTTTAGCAATTGTTCTTTAATTTTTTCGAGCTCATCTTTCATCTGTACTACCAATTGTTGCATAGGCGCATGGTTAGATTTACTTCCTATGGTATTGATTTCTCTACCTATTTCTTGTGTAATAAAACCAAGTTTTTTTCCGTTAGAATCAGCAGAATTCAGCGTAGTGTCAAAATATTCTAAATGATTGGATAGTCTTACTTTTTCTTCGGTAATATCAAATTTTTCAAGATAGTAGATTAATTCCTGCTCAAACCGATTTTGATCTACTTCTTCCTTTAAATCAGAAACCGCTTTATGCAATCGCTCTCTTACACTATCCATACGCTCAGGATCCATTTGTATTACTTGTTCTAGTAGTTCGCTTATATTTTTAATACGTATAGCAAAATCTTTTTCTAAAGCTTTTCCTTCGTCAATTCTATATTGTTCAATTTTTACTAATGCATCTGCAAGAGCTGTTTCGATTGCCTTAAATTCTTCTTCATCTATTTCTTCACGCTCTGTTTTTAGGGCGTCAGGCATACGTACTGCCATTTTCATTAACTCTAAAGCATCTCCGTTATGTATTGCAGATAATTGTTGGATATATTCTTTTACAATTGCTTCATTAACTTTGGTAGAAGTGTCTTCTCCCGTTGCTTCTACATATAATCCAAAATCAACCTTGCCTCTTTCTAAAGCTTTTGCAATAGTGTTTCGCATTTGTAACTCTTTTTCACGATATTGAGAGGGTGTTCTTGCGTTAAGGTCTAAATTTTTGCTATTAAGGGATTTAACCTCTATAGTTATTTTTTTTGTAGGTAGCTGAAGGATAGATTTCCCAAAGCCAGTCATAGATTTAATCATATAATAATACTAAAAGTTGCACGAAGATAAGGAAAACTGTCGAGGTAGCATACGTAACTACTATCTACAAGGTATAAACCACCATTTTAGATTAGCAGTTTATAAATTAATTTGGCTAAGTTCTAAAAAAGATATGTTTTACGCTTTGTTCTTTTCTTTTACAATTTAACCCTATTTAACAAATTGGATTAAACCCTCAAGGTTTCAAAAAACCTTGAGGGTTTGTGTCGAAAGCATAACATAACATTTTTAGTTTTTGATTAAACAATCAACTTCAGGTACGAAAACGGATGATAATCGATTAAATAATTAGTGGTTCAGTTGTTTTGTAGAATAAAGCTAAAATGTTAAACAATCTTAGTGGTCATTATAATTTTGTCTATATAATTATCTCTTTCGAGGAAAAAATCCTGAACACATCCAGAGTGTACAAATCCAACTTTTTTGTATAAAGCAATACCTGCGGTATTAGTTGCGTACACTTCTAACCATAATATTTTTAATACTGTATTTTCTTTGGACCATTCTAATACATTTTGAATCAAAAGAGTACCTATACCGTGATTTTGCCATTGGGTATGAATTCCCATGCCAATCATGGCAGTGTGTTGCATCTTTTTACGCCAACTTCCTGTAACATCGATATTTCCTATAAGATTTCCATTACTTTCTGCTACTAATAATAGACAATTAGGCTGTTTTTGTAATTTTTCAATTAATTCTGCTTCTTGCTCTATAGTATTGTTGTATTCATAATCAAATAAAGGAATGGTATCGGTTTCTTTAAGGTATTCTAGTTTTAATGCTAATAATTGCTTAGCGTCTGCCGGGGTTGCTTCTCTAATTAAAAGAGGGTTCCCTGATCTGGTACGGTATGTTTTTGGGATAAAGTTCAATATATACTATGCGTTGGGGTTCTTGTCCCTAATTTTTTTATAAAGTTTAATGCCCATCATAAGGGATATCGCTAAAAACAGAATGCCAATTACCCCATACACCCAGTTTACGGCATCTCGTACAATTACCAAAAATATAACAGAAAAAAGGATAATGGTAGACCCTTCGTTCCACATTCGCATTTTACCAGAGGACCATTTAATAACATCCTTTTGCAGCTGTTTGTAGATATGGTGGCATTTTAAGTGATATGCTATAAGCAATACCACAAACCCTAGTTTTACATGCATCCAGGGTTGTTCTAGCCAACCGGGCATTAAAATAAGCAGCCAAACAGCAAATAAAGTTGCCAAAATCGCAGAAGGCCAGGTAATAATAAACCAAAGACGTTTTGCCATTAACTTAAATTGATTACTCAAGATTTCTTTGTCTGGTGAAGGTTTTTGAAAAGCTTCAATCTGGTAGATAAACAATCTTGGGATATAAAATAGCCCCGCAAACCAAGTAATCACAAAGATTAGGTGCAAAGCTTTTATGTAATTATAATATTCCAGCATTTTTTTGTTTTGGTCACCTAAAATTTCTCTCGTCTTGTCTAAACCTTCAAGGTTTGCAAAAACCTTGAAGGTGTGAATCTAAACCCCTATATATAGGGGTTTTTCTTTTTAAGGGGTGTACAAAAGTACACATTTAGTAGCAAAACCCTGCTTAAAAACCCTGCTTTTAAAATATAATTTTTCATACTCTTTTAGGGTATATAATAGCTTCTTCAATTCTTCCTATTCTCTAACCATTTTAAAGTTCTATAATAGGTTGATTTAGACAAGCCGAATTTATTGCAAACAATATCTCTATTTTCATTAGGGTTAACTTTTAGGTAATTTCTAATTACAATAGTCTTTTGTATCGATTCATTCTTTGGGCGATCATGTCTGCCTTTTTTAGTCTGTTTTTTATGGTATGGGTGCTCTTTAAGAGATTTTAGGTTAAAAATAACATCCTCCGATTCTAGTTTCTCCATTCCTCTTTTGGTTTGTAGCACCCTAAAAGTCATAGATAAAATACTATTTTTATCGTGCTCCTCTATATAATTAAACACAAAAATGGAAACATTAAATTTCTTATACTCTTGCACTACCACTATAGATCCTATCAACTCAAGAATAATAGCTTTTTCTTTTATAATAAAATGCTCTTGTTCCTTGGTAGATGTTTCTAACCCTAAAGAGTTTTTGCTTTGTTTATAATCCTCCCATTTACTATTTGCCAGATATCCAGAAAGAATGTCTATTTCATTTTCAGTAGCCAAACGCGCTTCAAAGCCATAGTCCTCTTTAAAATCATCTTTCATTACAAAATTCTTCATTTATTACGCTTTATTTAATTCTACATTTTCTATAATCCAATTCTCTTCATTTAGGCTATCCTTCATTGCAGCTCTTAATTGACTTCTAACATCTTCTTTTGCCCACTCCCTTAAATCTTCTGTCGATATATCAAAATCCAAATCTGTATACTCTACTGTAAAGATTTTTGGATACCACTCAGAACCAGAGCCTTTTCTTATAGAAACATACACATTAAACAGGCGCATAAAACAGGGTAATTAAATTGGTTATAATATCAAAAGTACAAAATAGTCCGCCATTTTTTATAAGTACCTGTCTGGAGAAAAAAAAGATATTACCCAATAGGCAAAATAACCCCCTTATGACAAAACAACCGAAAATCTGAAGAGAAAATTATTCAGGAAATGATCTAAAAAATGTCAGGTAAACGAGATATAGGATTTAATAAATTATAATTCACCAAACACCAATAATTAAATATCATGTTTTTTAAATTATGATATTATTTTAACAGCTAAAAAGCACTTTAAAATAATCCTGTTTTTTTTCTATAAGTGAATAGATGGCAGAAATTATTTGTCTTTTTCTAAACGAGAAAAAACATAAAATAATCTTCCTTATTTTATACAAATGTGCTTTTTTACACACTTTTATTTTTTATCACACTCTATTAGGTAAGTCATATTAAGAGCTACCAAAGAAATTACGGGAAGCCGTAAGCTATTGTTTTATAAGCAAAATATTTCTTGTAAAATTGTGGTTTAACCGTAATTGTTTTTTCTTTTTATGTATTAATTTTACTTCACAAATAATGTTTAATAAGCTATACTTTTATTTGAAGCAAATTGTAGTAAAATTATAATAAGAGGTTAGGACTAAATTCTATCTTTAGAAGATATAACTTTAAAAATTTAGTCATGAAAACTATTTATTATTTATTATTTATCGTTTGTGTTTCTAGTGGATTTGTAAGTTGTGAAGCTGAACCTGTAGAGAATGAAATTTCAAATATAGAGATAGTACAAATTGATAAAGACGATGCAGGAGCTATCGGAGACAGAGACGGAGAGTAAAAAACAAAAAGTAAGATCATTTTTGTTTGCTATTGTGGTTATAATTTTCATTATAACCACATTTACAATTCCCTTTTTGCAAGTTTTTTTTCCTGTAAAAAGCATATCAGTAATTAATGCAACGAATGCTTATAACAAGATAGATAATGCTAAGCTTATTGCTGAAAAGCAACTTAGATCAATTATTTACGATTATCACAAAAAAGTAATAAATGACCAAGAATTTAATACTGAAATTAGTACATATGTACCACTAATTCAAAAACTAGAAAAAGAATCAGAGGCTTTATCTATTAATTTACAAAACATCAAAAAACAAGATAAAGTTTTCGGCTTTAGGACTTTAAAAGTTTTCTTTGCTAATTTAGGAATGCCAGTAGTTGCTGTTTTTTTAGGTTTCTTTCTATTATTCCTTTTTAATAAGGAACAAGATCTTTTTTTTAGAAAAGTCATTTTAGCATTTGGTTTTGTAGGCACAATAACTGGTTTATTTTATGTTGTTTGGGTGTTTTATCCTAAAGGAGATTTACCTGAAACTACTTATATCGTTATGCAATTATCTTTTGCTATTTCTGGAGCATTAGTTGCATTTATTGTTGGAAAATATTTCTTCGCTTTATCCCAATTAAATCTTAAGATAAAAATCCAAGATTTATTAAGCTTTATCACAAGTGATGTGAAAAGGAAATATATTAGTAAACATGATCGTCGAGAGTTTATTAGTGATTATTTAGGAGAAATCGAAAAACTATCCAAAAAATGAGAAATTATAGGGAAGGGAAAAATATTATTAAAAAAGATACGCTTGGTTTATCTTTTGTTCAAAAAGATCTCAAAAAGGAAATTGATAGAGATATCGAAGAGTGTTTAAAACGACAGCAAAAGGAAATTGATAGTATAGTTGATGATTTATATAATATTGCAAAATCTAGGTTCCAATCTATTTCAGAATTTCAAATCTTCGTTTTAAAAAATATTAAAATAGAATCAGCTTTTTAATTAAGTCCTTTAAAATTTTTCACAAGCTTTAATACTTCTGCGGTAGCATTTTTTTCAATAATATTAGAAAATACCTTTATTTTCATGAGTTCATCTTCATGGTTTGCGCAAAATAAAGCAAGTTCTTCTAGGTTGTTAAAATGAAGAGATTTACCGATTTTCTTCTTTTTGATTTGATCCATTTTTTCATTATCCAAAAACATTTCTCCAATATCTCTTATTAACCATAATGGATTAATTTCATCAAAGGTTTCTAAAATCCCATGAGTAATTTTATCTCCTGCATTCCTTTTATCTTTTATGATATCACTAATTGTTTGAGGAGATACATTAATCTTAAGGGCAAATTCTTTCTGATTAAGACCGTAATAATCCATTATCTCTTTGATTTTTTCCTTCATTTATAATGTTTTAGCTTAAAAAAAATTAAACTTTTGCTTATTAATAAGCTATAATTTTATTATATTTGTCTAACTCTAACAAAGATATAAAGTATATCGACACTTATTTACTTTATAAAAAAAATAAAATGTGGAAATTTCCACATTTAAGTTAAAAATAGATTAAATATTTTGAGACCTAAAGGCAGAAAAAAGATTGAGAACTGGATTATCACTTATTCTCACGTGTTGAACATAACTGCACTAGAGCGAGAAATCAACACCCAAAGAGGTAAATTACAAAAGTTCATAAAGTATAATAGAAAACTTGATGATTCAGTAATTAAAGCTATAGAGGATTTTATCAAAAGGATGTTTTAAATAACAACTACCAAAATAAAAGAATTGATAACCCAAATAAATTGAAATATGAAAACAATTGTAAAATCAAGTCCAGAAAAAGAGGGCAGAATCTTTGAAGGCGAGGTACTAAAACTATTGCATATAGAGCAATGGCACTTTAACCATTCTATAGACCAGTATAAAAGCTATGCAGTTTTATTGCGCAAATGGATTAAAGATTGCCGTAAACAAGGGCAAACCGCCTTTGATATAGCAAATACCATACGCAAATCCCCATTAGCATTAGATAGTATAACACAAGGAGAAGCACTATGTTTTCATACCCTTGCAATTATACCAACCCATACATTACCCTTGACCAGTTTACATATATTGTCAGAGTAAGTGGGTAAAAGGAATCGCGGGGGTGATCTAGCACTTTAGTTAAGTTGAGTTTGTGTTAAAGCCCTATGTTTATTGATTGCCCCCGCACCCTTTTACTAATATTAAGTGTGTTAAAATAGTACCTAAAAAAATGGAATCCAAATATACACTACTACTATGGCTTTTTACAGGATTTGTTATTGCTTAATACGTGAAAAATTAAAAAAATAGAAGTATTGGAATACGAAAAACAAGCAGTAAAACAGGGAACTATATTAGAATAGAGCTTATGTATTTCCTGGCAAGGATACTGGGTATGGAGGTAACTTGTAGGTAAGTTGCTGATATAAAAAAGCTTTGCGCTTGGGGAAGTGCCTTGTTTTTTTCAGCGAGCTTGCTTAATTCCATCGGTTGCCAAAGTACCCGGATGTCTTTGTGCTATGTCGGAAGTCCAATGCAGGAAGTCGGGAGCCGGAAGTATACAAATGTAAAATACAAAACCGCGAAATGTAAAATTTTAAAGTAAGAAGCTTAAAAAAAGCCCGCTAGCCATGAGTTTTGAGATACTGTAAAAGCCCTCTTCCCTTTGGGAAGGGTTGGGGATGGGAAAAATGTAAAAGCTACAAGTCCGAGGTTATCCTTTGTCTCTGATTCTCTGCTTCTTTGAAACTTTGATTCTTTGAGACTTTGAACCTTTGAACCTTTGAACCTTTAAATAAAATAATAACTATTGACCACCAAAATGATAACACACGAAGATACCATCATCCAGAACGTTTTTAAACAATTAAACGGGTTAGAAAAGATAGACATATATGATATCCTTTTAAAAATAGAGACCATGCTACGGGATTTTAAAAGCCCTATACAATATGAAGATATTAAAAAGCATATAGAAAACACTTCTATAAATAATGTCAGCGCAGTGGACAGCTTTGGGTATTGCTACCTGCACGATCATTGCCAACATATCAAAATATATAAGATCAAAACCTTATTGCCCGATTTTTTTTGCGGGGAGCACATGTATTTTATCACACCCTGGCAATTAAAGCTAATGAACTATACCAAGGAAAACCTGAGAATGACCTTTGCAGAATCCCATCTGGAAGCTATAGTCTTTGATTTTTTGAAAAAACACCCCCCAAAAAGTAAGAACCCCGTAACGGGTCGTTTACGGTTCTTAGAGTTGTTAGATCAAATCGACCCATATTAATTTTTGTGTACCAACCCCCAACCCCCAAATCAAATACGCTCATGAACCCCTACTTATGCTTTTTTAACCAAAATGATTTTCATTATGAAGTACACAGAAGCAATCGATTACGGATTCCCATAAATATATGTTACGGACAAACCGTAGTTTAGCTTTTTGTAAAACATTTTTCATAAAAAAACAAGAATGTCAAAAAATGAAACTTTTACCCTTTAATTTTGCAACATTATAGTATACAGCAGTATACTGAAAAACAGCAATTTTAACAAAATGACAAAAAGATGAAAAAATATTTTTTTATTTCAAAAACAGATAATAAGGCATGTTTTTAACAGACTTAAAAATAAGCAAAATACTGATAGTTAGTCTTTTAGAATTTGATAAAAACCATATAAAAAAGGAATATTTCCCCTTTTATGTACCACTCCTTTATATAAAAAAGGGGATTTTACCCCTGCTCTGGGTATTGTCACATCCAATTGCTCCATGTACATTTGTCGTCGCAAGGGCACGATGTTAAAATTCAGGGACACCAATTATTTTAAATATTTGTACTCATGTTAGCCAAAACGCCTCAAAATAAAACCTATATGCCTATAAAACTACAATGTAGCCTTATATGGTCGTTTCTATTGGTCGCCTCTACGTATGCCTTTTCTGGCACAGAAAAAGACACCCTTTCTGGTATTGACCATAGATATTCCTCTTCCATAGCGTCCAAAACCTCTATTGTTTCTTTAGAAAAACTGGAAAAAGAATTTCCACTATCGGTACCCAATACCAATACTATTTCCAGACCAGAATTCACGTACAGCCTTTTAGATAAAGAATACCAGCAAGACAGAAAAATCCAAGCCAGTCGGGAAAAGGTTGCTGCCATGTTCAAAGAGATTGAGGCAGAAGGCAAATGGGTGGATTCCTTTCGTAACGAAGATATACAAACCCTCCCACTAGGGATCACCTATACCCCAAAAGATGAGGATGGTAATGAAGAAGATGGAACAAAAGTGGAATTAGGATTAGTAAACGCTACAGTAAACACCCAATATATAGAATTTACAGCATTTGCGAGAATAACCCTTCCGCAGACGGATAAAGATGGAAAACGGATCGAGTTATTTTTTGGGGCAAACAACCTAAAGATGACCCATAAAGGAGGTATTATAGGAGATGCAAACCTGGTATTATTGGGTGATGTACATATCCCATGGAACGGGGGAAAATGGCTTCTTACCTTAAAAGGAGGAATGGATTTAGACACTGGGAATGTACAAAATCTCACTTACTTTAATATGGATTGTGATGGGCTAAAGGAATTGGGCATACAAGCCGAGGTTCAGTTTTCCAGGGATATGATCCTTCCCGTAGGAACTAATGGAGAACCTTTACCAGAAACACGTCCATACACGGGAGCAGACGGAAAAACAAGAACAATTCCTAACCGGGTTACTGGTAATTTTGGGCTTATTGCTTCTGGGTGGAACGATATTGTTGCCGAAGTAAGTTTGTCGCCATTTGTACTTACCAGTATGCCGAAAGCATTTATGTTCTCTGTAAATAAAGCCATTTTTGATTTTAGCGATAGACGAACTTTACATGATAATTTTCCACAATTTTATCACGATAACGGGCTTTTGTTCCCTAGCGTGGAAAGCTGGAGGGGTTTTTATGTGGAATCCTTAAAGATAGGAATGCCAGAACCTTTCCAAACCGACGAAAGTATCTCTAAAAAACAACGAGTATCCTTTGAAGCCTATCACATGATCATTGATGATTACGGATTGTCTGGGTATTTCACCGTAGATAATATCATCCCTTTGTCCAAAGGTAGGACAAACAAAAATAATGCCTGGGCAATGTCTGTGGATCAGTTAGGTTTAGAATTGGCTGCCAACAAGTTTGTGGGGGCATCCTTTGATGGAAAAATCCTACTACCTGTCTCCGATAAATTACAAGAACAAGCACAAGGCACAACACAAAACAAAACCAAAGGATTAGCCTATTCGGGGTTAATTTCTGAAGAGGAGTTTATGTTGCGGTTATCTTCTTTAAACGAAATCAAATTTAATATTTGGAAAGCCAAAGCAAGGCTCGCTCCCAACTCTTCTGTAGAATTAAGGGTACAGGATGGTAATTTTCGTCCTAAAGCAATTTTACATGGGGATATGGCCATTTCTGCGGATATCAACGAAAATGAAAACAATACTTCAGAAAAAGAAATGGAAGATGGAAAAGAAAAAGCCATTGCATTTAAAGGAATAGAATTTCAAGATCTTGTATTACAAACAGAATCCCCCATATTACAAGTAGGGTATTTTGGATATAAAGGAGAAGTAAAAGTTGGCAATTTCCCCGTTTCCATAGGTAATATAGCATTGACTTCCAATGAGCAAGGAGCAGCTATTTATTTTGATTTTATGATCAACCTGATGGGCAAAGAAAGTAAAGGGTTTGCTGCGGATGCAAGATTAGGGATTCTTTGCAAGTTCCAGCAAGAAAACTATAAACAGAAATGGAAATTTGACCGTATAGACTTATCCAGAATCCATATCAAAGCCAATATGGGCGCTGTACAACTGGAAGGTGGGTTGACCCTTATGAACAACGACGCCGAATATGGCAATGGTTTTGAAGCCAATATAACAGGAACGTTTGGGAAATTTGGTCCTATAAACTGTAAAGCCATTTTTGGGAAGAAAGATTTTCGATATTGGTATGTAGATGCTGCGGTACATGGACTAATGATACAAGCAGGACCCATTACCATTACAGGCTTTGCAGGAGGGGCATTTTATAAAATGACCAAAAGGCCTGATGGTAATATTACCGAATTTTCCCCTTCAGGGCTTTCTTATATCCCAAACAAATCTACTAGTCTGGGGGTAAAAGCAATGGTGTTTGGCTCCATAGGAAGTGAAACCGCCGTTGCAGTGGGAGCAGGTTTTGAAATAGAATTTAATACCAAAGGTGGTGTAAACCGATTGGGCTTCTTTGGGGAAGCCTCTGTGATGAAAGCTTTTGATATCCCTAATCCTGTAGGCAAGCTTACGGAAAAACTTGGGGATATGGCGAGTAATGAATTGGTCAATAAAGTAATGGACAGTAAATCTGGAAAAACGTTTTTGGATAAAGCCGATATGGAGTATGAAGCCGAGTTAAGTCTGGCAGCATCCATTAGCGCAAAGTTAGGGATGGAGTTTGATTTTGTAAACAAATCTTTTCATGCCCAACTAGACATATATGTAAATGTGGGGGGCGGGATAGTTCAAGGCCGTGCATCGGGGGGGCGTGCAGGATGGGGTGTTGTTCATATTTCCCCAAAGGAATGGTATATGCACATGGGAACCCCTACAGACCGTCTGGGATTAAAAATGGGGATAGGTAGTTTTTCGATAGAAACCGGGGGCTACTTTATGGTCGGGGACCGTATCCCGGGTAGTCCGCCACCACCGCCAGAAGTTGCAGAAATATTAGGCGTAGAAGCAGATCAATTAGATTATATGCGTGATTTAAACGCATTGGGGGATGGACGTGGTTTTGCTTTTGGAGCAGATTTTAAAATTGATACGGGGGATATGAATTTTTTAATCCTATATGCCCGTTTTATGGCTGGGGTTGGATTTGATATTATGCTAAAGGATTATGGTGAGGCACGTTGTGTTGGTTCAGGAGATCCTATAGGTATCGATGGATGGTATGCCAATGGACAATCCTATGCCTATTTGCAAGGAGAACTAGGGATCAGGATCAAATTATTTTTTGTCAAAAAGAAAATCCCGATCATCAAAGGTGGTGCAGCTATTTTGATGCAAGGAAAAGGACCCAATCCATTTTGGTTTAGAGGCTATGCAGGAGGATATTACAATCTTTTGGGGGGATTGGTAAAAGGACGTTTCCGTTTTAAAGTTACCATTGGTAAAGAATGTGAACTGGATAATATTTCTCCACTGGGAGGGGTGAAAATGATTGCTGACCTTACCCCTAAAGAAGGAAGTACCGATGTAGATGTATTTGCAGCACCGCAAGCTACCTTTAGTATGAAAGTGGGAGAACCTATTGTTATTCCTGAAGATGAATCGGATAAAACCTATAAAGTTATTTTAGAAAAATTCAGGGTGCTGGATGCCAGTGGTAAAGAAGTACCAGGAAAACTGGAATGGAATTATATGAAAGATAGGGCCACCTTCTTTTCAGAAGATATACTTACTCCCAGCACATCACATAAAGTAGAAGTAGAAGTGAGTTTTCAGGAAAAAATAGATGGTATTTTTAAAACCATTATGGTAGATGGCAAAAAAGCAATAGAAACCGAAACCAGAAGTTTTGTAACTGGCGAAGCTCCTACCTATATTCCCCTTCATAATATCCAATATGCATACCCAATAGTAGATCAAAAGCAGTATTATCGTGATGAATATAAAAATGGATACATCCAATTAAGACGGGGACAAGATTACCTTTTTGATGATCAACAATGGAAAAGTGAAATATGGATTACCGATGAAACAGGGAAAGTACAAACCCCAAAATTTGCATATAATACTGGAATAAATGAAGTGCAATATTCCTTACCACGTTTAGACAAAGACACGAAGTACCAGTATCAGATTGTTAGTCTGCCTAAACAGGGTGGATCTAGTGCTTCCAATCAATCTACAACACGAACCAATGAGCTAAATGCAGACAACACCGTCGAGATAACTACACAAACAGCAGATAATGTCTCTCAGGATGGATCTATAGAAAGGTTGAACTATGAATTTGCTTCTAGCAAGCACAATACTTTTGTGGATAAAGTCAAGAGTATTTCGGTAACGGATCATCTTTGGAGCACTACCCTAAGTTCGGATATTGTATATCTGGTATCTCGAATTAAGCCCCATGAAGGTTTTGAGATTCTGGAAATTGCAGGGAATGAATATACAGAGCATATTCCTTTGGTAAAAATAGAAGCAGATCTAAAGGATACCTATTTCACACAGGATATTGATCCAGTACTATATCAGGTATATCCTCAAAATGGGAATTATACCTTATCCAGAGATATAGAAGAGTATGGTTTTAGACCTAAAAAAGCAATACCTGTATTAAGCTTTTATCGTACAGGACTGGAAAACCAATCCCACACCGCCTTGTTAGCTACTACATTCCCATACCGTTATAACCTTCCATTACTATACTATATGGATTTTAGGGATATCGAAAATCAAGTATTGAATGATTATGTAGACGGAAAACTGGTACGCCCTAATACCTTGATCTCTATTTTAGATAATCGATACTGGTATATGCGCTCAGGGAAATATAATGTTACCTTATATTATACCTTACCAGGCAATAAAAAAACAACAAAGACCACCTATATGTTCAAACACACTAATACCATGCGATAATGTATAAAAAAACAACTATTCTATTGATTTTGGTTTTTGGATGGGTTTTTGGGCAACAAGACCAAGAAAAAGCTTCCTTACCCTCTGTACAGGTTATGGCAACTGCACAAGGTAGTACTGTTTTATTGCGATGGGCGGTAGACCAACCTATTGCCTGGAAAAGAGCAAATGATTATGGTTTTCAAATAGAACGATTTACTGTTGCCAGAAGTGGCAAGGTTTTGGCACAACCAGAAAAAGAAATATTGACTTCATCTCCTGTAAAAGCACAACCGTTAGAACAATGGCAATCCTTGGTTGAACAAAATGACTACGCAGCCATTCTTGCTCAGGCGATATATGGAGAAAGCTTTGCAGTAGAAGGAAATCAAGAAGGCGGGTTGATGCAAATCCTAAATAAAGCAAATGAGCTGGAACAACGATTTTCTTTTGCTTTATTTGCTGCGGACATGAATTTTGAGGCAGCGAAACTGGCGGGGTATGGTTATGTAGACTCTACTGCAAAAACCGATGAAAAATATTTGTACCGTATTACCGCAATGGTTCCGCAAACCATTGTTCTTATACAAACAGGAACGGTAGTTATAGAACCTGCAAAAGTAGAACCTTTACCTGCTCCTATTGATCTTATTGCGGTAGGACAAGATAAAACCATTATGCTTACCTGGGAATATGAAATGTTTAAACCTATTTACACTTCCTATTTTATAGAACGTTCTGAAGATGGAGTACAATTTAACCAGTTAGGAGACACTCCTTTGGTAAATATGAATGACAAACCAGAAAAGCCTGCCAAGCGAATGATCTATATGGATACCATTCCTCAAAATGGAAAAACCTATCATTATAGGGTAAAAGGGGTTTCTACTTTTGGTAAAACGGGTCCACCTTCTACCGTTGTTAAAGCAGAAGGTATAAAACCATTAGAAAAAGTACCTCATATTACCCGAGGGGAATTACGTACAGATGGATCTGCAAAAATACAGTGGGAATTTCCAAAAGAAGCAGAACAAGATATTTCAGGTTTTGATCTTAACCGTGCTTCTAAAGCAGATGGTATATATACCACTGTAGTAAGTGCTATCGGAAAAACACTACGGGAATACACTTATTCCGATCTGGAGCCTTCTAATTATTTTACCATTACCGCCAAAGGGAACAATGGTTCTCAAAAAACATCGTTGGCAGTATTTGTCCAGACGATAGATTCCATTCCACCACAAGCTCCATTAGGTCTTAAAGGAGTCATTGATACTACAGGGGTGGTAATTCTTTCGTGGAATGCCAATACCGAAAAAGATATGCTAGGGTATCGCGTTTTTAGAGGAAATCTTAAAGGAGAAGAACTCTCGCAGATTACTGTCGATCCTATAGTACAAAACCAATTTATAGACACCGTTACCATTGCTTCCTTAAACAACAAAGTCTATTACAGTGTAGTTGCTGTAGACCAACGCTTTAATATGTCAGAATATTCAGAGGAACTTATCTTGACCAAACCCGATAAAGTCCCTCCCAACAGTCCAGTATTTTCTAAATATAAAATTCAACAGGATGGTATCTTTCTATCCTGGGCGAATAGTAGTAGTACAGATGTAGCAAAACATATATTGTATAGACAAGATATAGGGCAACAGGAAAAAAAGTGGCAAATCATTTTTCAAACCGATACCATTTCCTCTTATATCGATGCTTCTACCATAAGTGGTAAGAAATACCGATATGCAATATTTGCAGAGGATCATAGTGGGCTTACCTCTGCGCCCTCTACCCCAATTACGCTTAGTGCAGTACATTTTAATCCTGAAGAAATGATCAAGGGGCTACGGTCAGAAATCCATGCTGAAAAAGGAAGTATTGTTTTGTTTTGGCGGGTTGCAAATACGGATAAAGTAAAAGAAATAGCGATTTATAAATCCAAAAATCAAGGAAAACCAAAATTGTTTGTACAATTACCAGTATCCAAAAATACGATAGAAGATAGTCAGGTGTATCCTAATACAAAGTACACCTATTATTTAAAACCTATTGTTGATACGGGTAGTTTTGCAACTTTTAAAACCATTGATGTAAATTATTAATGATGAAAAAAATAATTTGTTTTTTACTATTAAGCAGTTTCTTCCAGCTTTGCTGGTCGCAAGTAAATGATGCTTATTACGAAATCAAGGTAAAAGCTAATGCATTTATTCCTGCTGTTTGTAATGTACCTAGAGGATTGGAAAAAATCTCTTTAGAGTATGATGATGGAAGTCCAGAAGAAATACTATTCGAAGGGCTTCTGCACGATCAAGATGTAGAGCGTACCTTTGGAACTAACAAGAAAATTACTTCGGTAAAAATTAAAGTACTTTCCAATCAAGGTTTCCCTAATTGTTTTGAAAAACGAATAACTGCAATTGTTGATGTGAATTCCAGTACTTGTTTTTATCTTATGGAAAGAATGGATTCTTCTGTTTTTTCTGCTACGGGATTTTACGAAGTTTCTGTAAGACCTGTGATAACCTTACAACCCCCTGTACCCAATAATATTGGAGGAGAAGATTATATAGATATAACACTTCCCAATGGAGTAGACGATACCTACTATAATTGGGAGTATGCTTTAGATAATGGAAGTTTTCAATCTTTTCCTACAACATACCAAAATCAACCTTTTTTACGTATTAAAGGGAATGATATTTCAGGAGTATCTGATGCTTTCCATGGAAAAGACATCAGTATAAGAGTTAATACGGGATGTTCCAGTACACCATACTCTAATCCTATTCAATACGAATATCGTATTTCTGCACCAAAAATTGAAAACATACAAGTTCAGTCCCCTATTTGCTATGATACTGAAGATGCAAAAGCAACCATACGATTTGACAGAGATTTACGCCCTGGCGAAGCGCTTAGTGTGGAAATTTTAAATCTGGACATTATAAGTAATGGAGATTATTTTCCAGTAAAAAACATCGATGATATCAAAGTTTTAAATAATAGAACATTAGTTATTGAAGATCTACCCTCTGGAAACTTTCGTTTTAAAGTGACTAGTGGTATCAATGGAATTCCTTTGTTTTCTGATAGCAGTGATTATTGGTTAGATAAACCTATAATTCCCCAAACACCTGTTATATTTATGAATATTCCTTCAGAAAACACAACTCCTGTTTTTTGTAAGGGAGGAAGTGATGGGAGAATATATTTTAGTGCTTCTGGGGGTGTGGGAGGATATCAGTACGAGATAAAAAAATCTTCCGAAGCCTGGACAGGGAATTGGAAACTTTTTTCTTCTGGAAATAGCCATACAGAAAGTGGATTAACAGAAGGAACCTATCATATTAAAATCAAGGATAAAAATAATTGTGTTGCAGAATTTCAAACGGGATCTAATCAAGGAGAAGAAATTGTTATGACTGCAATTATAAATGAACCTGCCGAAGCCTTGCAGGTCGTTTTTGATACCGATGCTTCTGCCGATCCTACTGCCTATGGCTTTACTAATGGTAAAATCAAAGCCCGCGTATTTGGGGGGACACCAGATAACGGAACCTATACCTATGAATGGAGAGACGCAAATAATATCCTTCTTACTACCGTTACCGAACAAATAGTATCTGGACAGGGATATTTTTTAACCCTTACCGATATCCCAAAAGGAAAATATTATTTGACGGTATGGGATAAAAACTATATCCCCGCGACGTATAAAAATACCTGTACCATAGCCAATGCAGAATATGAACTTTTTGAACCGGATCCTTTAGAGGTATCCATAGAAGAATCCGAATCTATATTGTGCAACGACCAAAATGAATTTGCAGATGAATCCAGTAATGGTCAATTAATAGTCCATGGCATTGGAGGGGTTAGATTACAACTGTTTGATAATAGAGGTTTACCCTATTATTACACATGGAAAAAACAAAACCCAGATACAGGGGTTTGGGAAGTGTTACCCATAAGCGACAGCATTGCCAGAAATTTAAACACAGGGACTTATTCCGTAAATATAAAGGATGCCAATAATATTGTTTTGGGGGACTATGAAAATAACTTATTGGTCCGGGAACAAGACAGTACCTATTTTTTAAAACAACCGGAATTATTGAAAATCAGTTTTCAGAAAAATGATATTACTTGTAGCAGCGGTCAGGATGGATGGGCAGAAGCATTTATTGAGGGTGGAACACCTCCTTACCAGATTTCCTGGTCTACTGGAGAAACCACCCATAGAATCTCTGGACTTATTGTTGGTAAATATGTGGCTTATGTAACAGATGCCAATGGATGTCAGGCTAGTGAACCTATATATATAGAACAACCAAATGGTCTACAAGCTATGGTTTTGGAGCAAAAAAATCCTACCTGTCATTTAGGGAGTGATGGACATATTCGTATTGAAGCTAGCGGAGGAGTTCCCCCATACCGATATATATGGCAAAATGGACAAACCACAACCAATCTTCAGGGGTTGGTAGCAGGAACCTATATTCTTGAATTATTGGATGCAAGGGATTGTACTACGTACTTAGAAGTTGTACTGGAAGATCCTGGACCATTAGTAGTAGATTTGGGAGAGAACAGAACTTTGTGTGCAGATCAGGAATTGTCTTTAGATATTTCGATAAGCGATCCAGAAGCTATCTACCATTGGGAAGCAGATAATGGTTTTACCAGTAATAGCCCCGATGTATCTTTAAAACAATCAGGGGTATATACTGCTACCGTAACCACTTCCGCAGGATGTATGGGAGTTGGCAGGGTACAAATAGAGGTTTCTGATCAAATTATCGATGCAGATGTGGTCGTATTATCTCAGGCATTTACTGGAAATGAGGTAACTTTGGTGAATGTGAGTACCCCAAATGGAGAATTGGTAGAATGGTATTTGCCAGGATCTGCTCCCATTGAGGTTATAGAAGAAAACAAGGACAAGCTAAAAGTAATTTTTGAAGAACCGGGAGTATATGATTTTACCTTGCGTACCTATCAAGGGGATTGTTACGCGGAATACCAGAAAACAGTTATCGTAGAAGAAGCTATAAAACTCCCAAATGTAGGAGATGCGCGTAGCCCTTTTATCGAAGAATTTATAATATACCCTAACCCCACAGATGGAAACTTTACCGTAAAAATAGCGTTAGCAGAAGCAGCATCCATAGCATTGCGTATGTTTAACCTGACCAGTAATTCTATAGAAATGGAAAATAGAAAGGATGGACAAAAGGAATATTTATTGGAGTATACCATGGAAAATGCTACAGGAGCATATCTACTGGTTTTAGAAACCCCAAAAGGAGACGAAATTCGAAAAATAATTTTTAAATAGTGAAGAACACGAACAACATATCGTTTTTAGGTATACTACTAGTGTTATCTTTTTCACTAATTGGATGTAGCAAAGAAGAAATTGTACCAGTAAGGGTAGATTTTGAAGAGGTAATTGTAGAGAACGATTATTCTGTACCAGTACAAGTAGTACTTATTAATAAAACAGAAGGAGCAGATGATTATGAATGGACTTTTGAAGGAGGAAGTCCTGCTTCCTCCAAGCAAAGAAATCCTGGGGCAATTGTCTATAATACCCCTGGAACCTATACCATTACTTTATATGCAAACAACAGGGACAGGGCAGAAGATCAAAAGAGCATTACTCTGGATCTGGATGCTCCAGTCCGTATTGATTTTATAGCAAAGATAGAAACCGACCATTTTTCCCCAGTTACGGTTACTTTAGAAAACAAAACGGAAGGAGCTTCTTCTTATGCTTGGACGTTTGAAGGAGGAAACCCGCCAACATCTGCTATAGAAACTCCTCCAAAAGTGGAATTTACCACTCCTGGAGAACATAAGATTTCCTTAAAAGTATCTAACGAAAGGGAAACTTATACCAAAGACACTACAATTACTGTGCAACCATATTTGGTGGCAGATTTTGATTGGAAAGTGGATTTTCAGGACAAAGACTTGCAAGTCCCCGTAAAGTTACAACTACAAAATAAAAGTACCAGTAGTACGATCTATCAATGGGTTTTTGAAGGAGGGGCACCTTCTGTTACAGAAGAAGAAAACCCAACAGTGGTCTTTAATACACCAGGAACACATGAAATGACTTTGATTGCCTCTAACGGAAAAGAAACAAAATTGGTTTCCAAAGAAATCACAGTAGTGGCAGATACCAATATAAAAGTGTTTACAGGCATTCGTTTTGGTATCAATACCGCACACAACACAAATACTATAGGTAGTTTCTTTTCGGCATATACAGAAAAAGTATATACAAAGGCAGAACTTACAGAAGAAAACGGGAACAGGATAGACCTTGTGTTTTTTGGGCTGAACGCGGATTTTGGTTTCAACCGTTTTTATGCTCCGGATGATTTAGCAGACACTACTTTTGATCTTTTGCCCAATGCTGCACATACCAAATTTATCAATACACAGGAAGCCTGCGCTTGTGGGGCATCCCTAACCGTTGCTCAGTTTGATGCAATGCAAAATGATAATAGGCTACAAAGCATTACCGTTACAGAAAATATTCCAGGACTCCAGCCTTTTGATAACTTGGTAGTGCCAAGGGTTGTCCTTTTTGAAACCGCAGACGGAAGAAAAGGAGCTATAAAAATTAAAAGGTTTGTTGACGATGGGCAAAACTCTTATATAGAAACCGATATAAAAATACAAAAACAAAAATCAACTTAAATTTAAACACATACACTTATGAAATCTTTAAAATTAATTGGCATCGCCTTCATTACAATAATAGGTCTTGTTTCCTGTTCCTCTAATGATGATATAGAAACTACGGGGGTTTATGGTAATGATGTTAAAATAACAGTAGGTAAACTTACTCCCAAAGGGGTTACCATATCATATACTAATGAACTTATAAATCGCTCCAATTTGGATGTTTTTTATGTTATTACTAACAAAAAAACTTCTAAAGAAAAACGCTATCCTGTACAAAAGGATTTGGTAATTAATGACCTTAACCCCGTAAATCCTTATGAAATAAAAATTGTGTATGAATACCCTAAAGGGACAGAAATAGATTTTGTTTCTGGAGAAGAGTTCTTTACTCCTTCTTTATTCGAATTAACAAGAGCTACAAATTCTTATGTAGTAAGCACATACCTAGAAGGGGTATCAGGATATCATAGGTATGTCTATTCGCACGAAGGTTTTTCTCATGTTTTATATAAAACAGATACCAATACGGATACATCAGAGATTTACTTGGTAAATAGTAAGGATCCTAACGATAGCATTCCTACGTTGGATTTAAAAATATTGGAAGATCGTATAGAATTTAAGCTTCAGGAAGATATTATACCAGACACCCCTTATGAATATTATAGAGACTATTATATCGGAATTAAAACAGGAAGCACCTATCATTATCCGACAAGTGAAATTAATATTCTTAGTAAAGATGCTAATGCCCCAATTAAAATAAGAGTCTTTAACAAAAAACCCCATATAGAAGAAGTTTCTGCTAATGAGGTTCGTACTCCTTCAGAATGTACAACAGATGCTCATTATGTATCTTTTAAGGGACATTTTTTCACTACGCAACGCTCCAATGTAGGATTGATATATAAGCCAGGATTAACAGAAAAAAGTGATGCAATCATTACTCGTATATCCGATGGAAAAGAATATATCCTACAAGATGAATTGACGAATATAGGCGAACATTGTTTAGCTTATGACCGTGTATCAAGCAAGCCTTTTGAAGGAGGCTTAGAAGAGTTTCCAAGCTTGCATTATGCTCGTTTTGCCTATTTCCAAATTCCTGTGGCGACATCTGATTTCCCTTCAGGAGAGTATAAAGTAAAATTTACATTTAACTGGGAAGGCGAACATTTTGAAACCAATGAGATCCCATTTACGCTACAATAGATCAATATAGTACTCTAATAAACCTAACGAAAACGGATATAAAGATACAGCAGATGAAAATCCACAACCAAACCACTAGCAGGATGCAAAAAAAGCTTTTTAAGCTACTACTCTTTATTGGGATGTTGTCTCCATTAGGTGCAATAGCACAACTCCCTGTACAGGTCAATGGTAATTTGTTTCCGCCGTATAGTGTAAAACTATCCGATTATGCTACTGCCGATAGTGACCGTATGGTATTTCATCTGCTTTTACGAGATGTTAATGAGTTTAACAGGCAAGTCGTTTTAAAATTATTTATCCAAGGAAACAATGGTTTTTCGGCACGTAGTACCGATGTGGTATTAGGGGCTACCCCAATTACATTAAATGGAGGCGTTCCAACAAGATTGACCAATATCGACCTTCGTCCTTATTTTCAGTTAGAAAACTTGGCAGGAATAGCTCCACAACAATATAGTCAACCACTTGCTGCGGGGTTATACCAGTTTTGTTTTGAGGTGTATGATTATCTATCAGGACAACAACTTGGAGAAAAAGGATGTGCTACTGCTTATATAGTACTAAACGATCCTCCTATTTTAAATATGCCAGTTCGAGGAGAAAATGTAATGTTTAAAGATCCTCAAAATATTGTTTTTCAATGGACTCCTCGACATATCAATGCTACCAATGTACAATATGAATTTACGTTAGTCGAGATTTGGGACAACAATATAGATCCGCAGGCAGCATTTTTGGCTGGCACACCATTATACCAGACTACCACTAGGGCGAATATGACATTATATGGTCCTGGGGAAACCCCTTTACTACCAGATAAAACTTATGGATGGAGGGTTCGAGCTATAGTAACCGATGGTATTAGTGAATTATCGTTATTTAAAAACAAGGGATATAGTGAAATTTATCATTTCTACTATACCAAACAATGTACTGCTCCACAATATGTTTTAGCAGAAAGTAACAGTAATAGTTCTGCAATGGTATATTGGCAAGGGTATGACCATAGTCAATATAAGGTGCAGTACCGAAAAAAGAATGGGGACAATGCTAAATGGTACGAGGTAAATGCATATAACGAACAAGCACGCATACAAAGATTACAGGAAAACACTACGTATGAGTATCGTGTAGGTGGAAAATGCGGAGAAAATGGGGCATATACTTTTTCGAGGATATTTGAATTTACAACAACGACCAGAGGTGGTTCAGATTTTACCTGTGGGGTAACTCCACAGATAAATATAGATAACCGAGAACCTTTACAAACTTTAGTGGTTAATGATATTTTTACTGCGGGGGAGTTTCCTGTAACCGTAAAACGCGTCCTTTCAGGAAATACCGAATCCCCGGCTGTAGGTGAGCTTGCACAAGGAGGTACTGGTGTGTTTTCTGGGTGGGGATATATTACCGTTCCTTATTTATCTGATACCAGGATCAAAATAGGGTTTGTAGATATTAAAATCAATAATGACTATGAACTTATCGATGGCATATTGGTTAGTGATTATGACCCCAATTGGGGTGGTATGGTAGATATTGGGGATACCGTAGATACCGTTGGCGATGTAATCGATACTGTAGGAGATACGGTTGGGGATGCTATTGATACTGTAGGGGATGTAATCGGTGGTATTGGATCTGGAGAAGATACACCTGTTGTAGATCCAGACACTACCCCTGTAGATCCAGACAATCCAAATCCTGATCCAACGATTACAGACCCTCCAATACCAGTTGAAGATCCTCCTGCAGAAGAAGAACCCGTTGTAGTAACAGATCCTCCTGTAGATCCAGATACTAATGATCCAGAAACAGAAGAAACTGAGAATAGTATTTTTATAAGATATAATGGTAAGGATTATAAGAATGGAGATAAGATTGAAATACAATACGAGAGAGATTTACCTTTACAAAGGTTTGAGCTAATTGGTATTAAAGGAGAAAAAATAACTTGGGATGTTTATAAAAACTTTAATGACATAGCAGTTATTAAAGCATTCACAGATACTGATAACGATGTTTCTTTTAATGTTCTAGCTATGCCTAATAGATATGTTTTAGCAGCAGAGTATGAAGAAAAAAAGGATATCAGAGTAAATATTCATATTATAAAAGATGAATTTAGTCTTACTGAATTAACAGCTACTCATAAAAAAGAACCTAAGAGAATTGCGAAGTCAGGAAAAACACTTTACTTGATAGATAACAAAGGTGTTCTTCAAACAAAAAAGGAAGTCATTTATAATGCCATTATAGAACCAAATTTAAATTCTAATGAATATGCTAAAATAGATTTTAAATGGTATTATGATAAAGCAGGTACCTCAGGAAATGATCCTAAGGATATTGGAGAAAAAGATATTGTTCGGAATCTTATAGAAACTAATAGAAAAATTGAAACCAGAGCGGAAGTAGGTTATCCAGTAAAAACGACTAAAAGTGTTGATGTTAAATGGGAAGAACAATATGAAACTTCAACAGATTATTTAAGCAAATTCAATAAGGTTTTAACTTTTTTAGAACAATTCAATAGAGTCAATGAAAAATTTAAAAAAGTTTTACCTTGTGAAGGTAGTATTTTGAAGAATTTTGAAGCACTCGTTGGAGCTAAAAAAATTGCATTCAAACTTAAAACCTACAATGAAGAAGACAAAGAGAGCCGGGAAATATATGATATATTGCAAACTAATTTGAAGCTTCAATATGCAGATCTAGCAAAAATTGAATGCGGTAAAGATATAGGATACTTAGGTGTCGCCATAGGTAAATTATATGGAGGTATGGCGTTAGGTTCTACGATCGATTTCAAATATTCTTTAAAAACTAAAAATGAAACACAGGAACAAAAAACAGTTCCTCAAATTTCTGGTGGGCTAGTACTTACTACAGATTTCGGTTTTAAAACGAATGATATACTTGATGAATATTTTTATGCAAAATTAGCTTTAGAGATTAAGGCGGGTACAAAAACAATTTATCCGTACAAGGGAGAAAATCATTTAATAGGTAGCTATTTTTATTTAGGTAAAACAAATTTTGTAGTAGAAGGATATATTGATACATGGCTAACTGGGAGAGAAAATTTTAATTTTAAATTTCTAGTTTTTGACACCTATTTAGAAAGTGATCTTAGACTTGTTTTTGACTTAAAAGCTAAAGATATTTATCTTGAATAATTTTTATGATGTCTAAACTAATAAACATAATATCAACAGCAATATTTATTCTGATTTTTATTTTACTCTTTTTAAGTAGTTTAAAAGTTATGTATATCAATATTAAATATTTTAACATTATAAAATATGGTAGTATTATAGATATAGAGTCTATAGAAGGGGCTCTCTCAGATAATGAAAGAGGGGTCTATATTAATACAATTGTAATAGATCAGACAAAAGATACAATTAAAGGAGGAAGCCAAAAATATTTTTCTATTGGGGATAAAGTAAAGTTACGTTATGTTGGTAAAACAGGAAATAGAATTTTTGAAGTTAATGACAAGACTATAAGATCAAGATATGGTATATGGGATTGGTTATCTCCTTTTTTATTCTTATTAACTTTATTTATGTTATATAAATTTATAAAACAAATAATTCTAAAATTAAAAATTAAAAAATGATTAAAGTAAAAATTTTATTAATTCTAGTATTAGGAATTTTATTAAGAGTTGATGCTCAGAACATTGATGGGGTTTGTTCTAATGCTAACATCTTTGGAGATCCTATTGAAAATAATGAGTTTGAATATATCAAATATCAACCAGTTTTAAAATTGACAGAAAGATATTCTTTTTTTAATCAAGTTAAAAATAATACCCCCGAAGAGTTAATGATTTCACAAATGTCAGTACTTGATAATAAATGGTTGTCCTATAATTTTGATGATGACTTGGAGTGGGCATCTGAACAATTTGAAAGAATAAAAACACAAGATAGAGATAAAAACTATTTGGAATTACTAAGGAAAGCAACATATACTTTTAAAAATGAAAAATACTCTATAATTAGAGTAAATGTTTTTGATGAAAGAAAAAAAACTCCCATAGTAGTAAGTTTAATGTCAAAGTATAAAAATAATAGATGGGTACTAGTTAGAAATAAATCTAAATCTTCAATTGAATTCTTTTTAACGAACTTAGGCTTGGATTATCTCGATGCTTTATTTGAAAATAAAAACTCTGATAATACTAAATTTAATCAATTCATTAAATCTTCATGGGTTGGAAATGAATTTAGGTTATCAGAGGCATATTCCAAACTAGGAAACTCTATGTTTGATAATGATGTTTCTTTGAAAACTATCTATGAGCGAAATAATCCAACTGTTATTGTAAGCAAAGATTTTCAAAAACATAGTCCTAATTTTTCTTTTAAAAAGATAAAGATAAAAACAGATTATTTGATTCCTTTATTTAATCAGAAGTATTGCACCTATTTCATAAATGACCTATCAGAATTTAAAGAAGAAGGAATAAAAAAACTTATAGGACATATAAAAGCAATAAACTTGTCAAGTGAAGATGAAAAAACAGAAATTATTCCAATTCATAAATTCGAATATTCAAAAAAAGAGAAAAAAATAATTTTTATAAAATGTTTAAAGAAAATTATTCCTAATAATCAAGAATACCTAACAAATGTTTTTGAATTGGTAGATGGGAATTTAAATATATACAATGAATTAGATAATTCTGATAATTTGATAAAAGAACTTATATCCATTTCTAAACAAGAAATTATAACAGAATTTTCAAATGGAGAAGATAATCCAAATCATCCAGAAATCAATAAATTAAAACCATTGGTTAAAGATGCTAATGGCATTTTAAATATAGAAAAACTAGCTCAAGTACTTAAAGAAAATAAATCCGCATTAAGTAAGTACTTGGATCAATGATTTATTAAAACTTTTGAAAAGCGATTAACCAAAATAAAGTAATGACATTCAAAGTTAAAAGTATAAGGTCGCGCAGAACCAGAATATTTTTTAGAAATATTAAAATAATAAAAACGTAACAAAACCAAACTTAATAACATTAATAACTAACATATATTAACTCAAATTTTCAAAACCATGAAAAAAGCAATTTTAGTGGCAGCTTTGTTTTTAAGTGCATTATCTATTTCCTGTAATAAAGATGATGATACTAGTAACGATGTAGTTTTAGGTAAGTGGAAGTTAGAACAAACTTTTACCAACGACCAATCCGAAAATATTTCAGATTGCAAAAAAAGAACAACAATGGAATTTCACGATAGTGGAACACTTATTATACAGCCTCATCAAATGATAGGGCCAGAGGGTCAAGAAGAATGTGGTGTAAGAAGCACACAATCTGGGTTTTGGAAAAATTTAGGCAAAGAAAATAAATACGAATTTACTATTGGTCATGGGGATAATGCTCAAAAAGGTACTGTAACCATAGTTGTAGAAGGAAATAAACTAACAAAATCAAGTACTTTTATGGAAGGTGACATCCAAAGTATTTTTAAAGAAGTATTCCAAAAGCAATAGCTTATTCAAATTACGAAACCTAAAATCAGCTAAAAATGTTCTAGTTGATTTTAGGTTTGTTAAAGGTTTCAAACAAAGATAAAAAACAAAAAACTATAGGTATTGAAAAACTATACCCTACTCTTTCTTATGCTTATTTCTTTGGTAGGAAACGCCCAAAGCATCGATATCGAGAGCGTCGGTAAAGCCAAACCTATTAAGGTAAGCGGTGTGGTTTCTGCGAACGGGGTATATTATAATTCCAACCAAAATAACAATAGAGCGCCTTTTACTTATTTTTTAAGGGGAAACCTTAATGTGAGCATCTATGGTTTTGCTATACCTGTCTCGTATAGCTTTACCAACCAAGGGGATAATCTGGACTATGCATTACCATTTAACTTTAACCGTATAAGTTTACACCCCAAATATAAATGGGCTACAGCACATATCGGAAATGTTGCCATGACCTTTTCTCCATATACCCTAAGCGGGCATCAGTTTACAGGAGGAGGTGTTGACCTTGCCCCACCAGGAGCATTTAAAGTTAGTGCAATGGCAGGAGAACTATTAAAAGCCACCCCAGATGATGGAGACGAACGCACCGTTCCTGCTTTTCAAAGAATGGGATATGGACTTAAAACCAGTTTTGAAAAGGAGCGGTTTACCATAGGTCTTATCGGGTTTTATGCAAAAGATAATATAAACTCTATAGATTCTGTACCAGAAGCCAAAGGAGTGTTGCCAAAAGAAAATCTGGTGATCAGCCTGAATACCGAAGTAAAGATCACCAAAGAGTTTACATTGGGTGTAGAATACGCCTCTACAGCAATCACGCAAGATGTACGCGCACCAGAAAGTAATGAAGGTAGTAAAGGGATTACTTCTTTTTTGTTCCATAACAGGGCATCAACAGAATTTTACAATGCATTCCAAACAAATTTAACATACAACATTGGCAGAACCAGTGTTGGTATCGGATATGAACGTATCGATCCTGGATATGAGACTTTGGGTGCTTATTTTTTTAATAATGATTTTGAAAACATTACGTTAAATACGGCAAGTTCTTTTTTTAAAGACAAGCTTACTTTGGCAATGAATGTAGGATATCAAAGGGACGATCTAAGAAACATAAAACCCAATGCCACCAATCGTTTTGTAGGAGCTGTTAATGCAGGATATACAGCATCAGACCGTTTAAGTTTTACAGGATCGTATTCTAATTTCCAAACCTACACCAATATAAAACCAAATCAGTTTGATGTTATCAATGATGATAATCTGCTGGATGACGAAATAGAAAATCTGGATTATCGGCAGCTTTCCCAAAATGCGACACTTGGGATTAACTATGTGCTTTCCCAAAAAAAAGAAACTACTCAAAATATTTCTTTAAATTATGCGCTTAATGATGTGGCAAATGAACAAGGTGGTGTTGTTCGTGTGGGAGATGCTTCTACCTTTCATAATGCTGCTACCGATTACACTATTGCTTTTTCCGATATAAACCTAGATATCCATACCGGGGTGAATGTAACCTACAATACTATTGGTACAGAGGATGCCACCACATGGGGTCCCAATGTAGGTGTTGGAAAACGTTTTTTAGAAAAAACACTTGGCACTCGGCTTGGATTATCTTATAACGAATCCCAAAGTACCTCGGGAAAAACAAAGGTATCCAACGCACGTTTAAATATAACGTATGTTTTATTAGAGAAACATAATTTTAATGCTAGTGCCATACAGCTATTTAGAACAGGAGCTACCCAAAAAGATGTAAGCGAACTTACCGCTACTTTTGGGTATACCTATTCTTTTGGTTTAAAAAAACCAAAATTCCGTAGAGAAAAAAACCGTTTATTAAACTTCTCTTATCAACAGCGCGTTTATGAAGGCTCTCCTTCCGAAATTACCTCACAGATAAAATCGGTAAGTGAAGAACTGGGTGTTGATCGAATGGTTTCACAAAAAAGAGGTGAACTGGAATTATTAAAAGTAGCATTAAGAAAAGCGGAGTCCAAAGATCATAAACGTTATAAGGATACTGCTTTAGAGTATTTAAAATCTCTGTATAGCTATGGGGATTTTAAAAAATTATATGACCAATGGATATATGCTGCATCTCAAAAGTTACTGAAAGAAGGTCAGGAAGTTAATTCTGACCTGAATTATGAATATACGATACTCAAAGCTAAATTTAATACCTATAAAAAACCAGAAGATCAGGAAGCTTTAAAGAGAATAGAGAAGAAATACAATGCTCATTCTAATATGTTATCCTCTATGAAGAAATGGAATCTTAAAATGGAGGATATTCAAAATCCAAAAGGAGCATTTAAGCAACTAAAGGATAAATACGAGAATAGAATATATACTATGTACATAGAGGGGAAACCCGATACTAAAATCATCAATTATATCGAAGTACGTCTGGCAGATTTATATCATAAGGTGTTGAAGGAGTAGATTGCAAAAATTAAATTTTTCACAAATCTTATAAAAAATGAAATCCTATAAAGAAAAAGTACAAACTCTGAACAAAGCATATTCTCAAATGAGAATTGCTTTTTTAGACTATGCTGCCAAAAAATCAACTTCTAAAAAAGATATCCTAACCATACTTAAAATGATGGAGGAAGCATATAGGAAGAAAAAAGCCCAGTATTATTTAGAGGAGCATATCACAAAAATAAATGGTTCTATTAAAAATATTTTGAGTGGCACTTTAAAATAGGATTTTGTTTTATAGTTGCAGGAAGAAGGCAAGACAATAAAAATTGGGAGTAGTCCAATGTGATAGTCGTAGATGGTTTATTGGAGAACAATGAGGATTAGAGGATAAAAGGAACACTTGTTATTATATTTAATGAACAACATAATTAAATTTCATATTGCCAGTAGTATTTTAAACGCTTCTATTATAGGAACGCTTATGATAGCACATGGCTTAGTTATCGAGGAATTTGACTATTTGTTCTCGATCCGGATTCCTGTATATTTTGATTTAATCTATCTTATTTCTACTGTTATTATTTCATGGATAGCTCCCTTTATGATCCATAAAATAAAGAACTACAAAAAACATTTTTTTATTCTCTTCGCTTTTTACTGGATACTGATCCTATCCTTTTTAGTATTTGAATACTTTCATAATCTGGAATATACAGATGCGTATCATGGGGTCGTAGGCTATATAAAACATTGCATAACAAAGATATTAGTAAGTGAACAAGCCATATTACTATCGGTTTTATTACCTGGAGTAATTTATGCTTTACAGTTTCTGGCAGGTAGAGTTTTTATCCCTGAATTATATGGTGATGAGATTATAGAGTAGGGAGTTATAAAGTGCAGTAAGATTTAACTTTATATGTGTAGATTGCTACATACGTAAAACGGTTTTTTGTATTTCTGTTATAACTTCTGCATGTTTAGAACTTTCTCCATATTTGCATACGACAATATCTCTGCTTTTACTTCTTTATAACTGTTTCTTTTTCTTAAAGAAAGATTGATTATATATTAATTTTTTCTAATATCTATACAAACGGATTGATTGGTGGCTTTGTTCCAGAAGGGTATCCCCATGCGACATTTTGGGATTTAGAAGTATCGCTATCCAGATGTACAAAAGTCTTTCCCACCCCGATACGTTTAAAACCAACTAATTTGGCAGCAATTACTAGTTTATTTCTAATTGCCGTATTGGGAACATGAATATCGGCAGCTTTACAGACAGGGATTTTATGAGCAGAATTAGAAACCCCGCCCACCTTCGCATTCCAATAGGGAGTTCTCGCACCAGAATTGATGTTTTTAAAAACAGGATAGCCCGTTTTGCGTTCCAACTCCTGAAGCATTCCAATAAACCTGCGATCCATACAACGTCCTGAACCTTTACTATCGGGGCTATCAAATACCTGTAACGATATCTTTTTCTTTTTTCTTTTTCTCTTCCAGATGGCCATGCTAATTCCAATCAGGCAAACTGTTCCAAAGGTCAGTATTAGGTATTGTTCTTGCTTTTTCATTTTGCGCCACAGTTACATCCTTTCTTCTTGGATTCGATACTTTTAGACTTCATATAAATGCTATAGCCTATATTGATAATACTTACCGCTAGAAATAAGGTAACCAGTGCATTGCTTTGTGTACTATTTGGGTTTTTAATCATGTAACAGGGTTTTTTATTTAGGTTTGGTTTGAAATACGACCACACCGATAATCAACACTCCAATCCCCATAAGTACTATCGGAATTGGAGAGATCTTTTTTTTATGCAATTTTTTTAGAACAATAATCTGTTCTATATCCTTCATGATACGTTTGATCTTGGTCGCATAGGCAGGATCGGTGGCATATCCAGCTTTTGCTACTTCCTCTGCAAATCGATAGGGATTTTTCTTATGTTGCAGCGCATACTGGTACCGTTTGTTTTTAAACAGTAATCCTGCCCAATCCACAAAAGAATAAAAGGGACTGGGATAGGCACGAAATACATCCTTAATCTTATACTTCCATTTTCCATTAGAAGCCTGGACGGGATATCCAGGAAACACAAAAGGAAATGGTTTAGTGGCAGAACTCGAATATTCGGTAGTGGTTACCAGTTGGGTATCCCCTTTCCATCCCCCATAATTCTTTCCAGATCCTTTTTTGATCCCAAACATCATATTGCCAGTAATGGATTTCCCCCAACCAGATTCCAATGCACTTTGCGCCAATGCAAATACCACTGGTATGCCAGAGGATTTTGCAGCTTTTTGGGCATGGGGATAGTATCGGGTTACAAATGCTTCTTTGTTGGAGGACATAGATATATTTTTGTCGTTATGGAGTGGTATTAAAAATTGGGGTTTTCGGAATTTCTAATGGATATTTAGCCATGTACGAAGGGAAATTTATTACTACTTCATCCAAGTCAGAGGATAAAAATCCTTCAATAACCAAAAGGCCATACGAACTAATCCTACAAAAAAAGGGATTGCCCTCTGTACTTTGTGCAGTCCAGGATATTACCCCGTCTACCTGTGCAGGAACAGGAAGTTTTAGCACAGTACTTTCCACTCCATTACCTCCAATTTGCCCTGCACCACCAACCCGTCGAAGGCGTATGTCGATACATACCACTAAATTGTTGTTCACAACAGTATACATGTTACTATTGCCCACATAAAAAACACTGTTCGAGTTTATGTTTTCTGGTAAAACCGAAAATACCTCCTGAAAATTTTTGGTGATCTCTATGGCATCACTTTGGTATCCTGTTTCCATATTATTGTAGTATTAAAAGTGTGGTTACCCCGATCAGTCCTCCCGTAAGCAGTATTTTATGGAATTTCCCCCGTCGGATCTTTCGGTCTTTTTTTTGCATCGCCTCTAAAAGAATGGTAGTACTTTGGTTTTTGTTATCTACCATAGTTGCCGAGTTCTTTAGTTTTGCTTTCTGAAAAGCAATCACACTATCTTTTTTCTGAAGAAAAATCCGAAGGGTCACATTGGTGTCCGAAAGTTGCGTTGCCAACGAATCGTTATACTTGCCGATTTCCAATAATTTTGCCAATGCTTTGGATTGTTCGGAATTAAAACAAAAATGTTTTTTATTCTTTATCTGTACTACTTGTGGTGTTAAATTCTGCGAAATACTGAAAAAGGGCATCATCAGTATACCGATCCATACGGTGTATTTTTTCATCTTTTCTTTTTTTTAGGGTGCTTATATTTTGGTTATTCTCTGTTAATACCTGTTGCAGGCTATCTGTTTGTGCTTCCAAAAGGAATATTCTATCCTCCAGAATGGTATTGACTTCTAAAAGCATGGTGTTGTGGTACTCCAGTTCTTCCAACTTTTTAGAATCTTGCTGTCCCTGTAGGGATTGCCCTGCGGGAAGTACCCAAACAAATAGTACTACCAACACTCCAATCCCGATAGTTACAGGAAGTATGTTTTTCCACAGGCTCATACAATTTCGTTGGTATTTTCCGGGGATCTTTGCTTTGGGAATATCTTTTCAAACAGGAGTTCTAAAAGGAATTTATGGAACACAATGGCAAAGACAAAGGATTGCAATAGCACTTCACTTTCTTGCAAGGTGTAATCCCGTATAAAAAAGACAAAAATCCCATAGATGCCCCCAATAAGTAGTACCCTGTACCGGGTGCGAACCCGAATCCCCAGTCCGTTAGTAATCCACTTGGTTACTGTACAAGAATTAAATATCCTGGCAATCAGGATAAAAGTGATCATATATGCCCAGTCCAGGGTACTTAAATAGGTAAGCAGGTTTTCTGTGATAGCTTGCATAACATTTATTTTTGAAGGTTTTTTTGAATTTGGTACACTTGTTTTTGCAGGCTTCCAAGTTGCCTGTTGGGGAAATAGTTTTTCATCAAATGAGAAACCGTTACCACTATAATACCCGATGCCAAAAGGCTAAGCACGATCTTTCCCATCGTTTCATTGGTAAGGGTAATGGTCACTTCTGTTTTTAAACCATCTTTATCTACTAAAGCATCCAGATAGTCGGAAATGTTTCTTTTTGGTTTTGCCATCTTTATTGTGGTATTTGTTGGTGAATGGGAATTCCCATTTGGTGTTTTTCGTATGTCGCTTTATCTACCATGTCTTGTTGTATGCTCTTTTGCACCAGGGCAAGGGTTTTGGCATCAAAAACTTTGGTTATTTCTCCTTGCCATCCATGATTTCGCAAGAGCCATATTTGCAGGCGTTCCACTTCCTTGCCCGTACTTCCCATTTGTAATGGGAACACGCTATCCTCTTGCTTGTTGATCTCTCTTACTGGTACAGAAGGCGCAGAATCCACAGGAACCGTTAAAATCTGCGTTGCCGCTACTGTTGGTGTCTCTTTTTCTCTCCTTACTTTTGTTTCTGTTTTTGTTTTTGTTTCTGCTTCTGCTTCTTTTTGCAGAGGTACTTGCCGTTTTAAATAGGTGGTTTTCTTTTGTGGTGGCGTTGTATCTTCGGGTATGGCTTTAGCAGAGGTAGTACCCCGCAGGAGATAGTAGGTAAGAATACCTGCTCCTGCTATTGCCCCTGCAAGCCATAATTTTTGTGGGATTGGATTGTCTTTTCTCATGGTCGAATCATTTGTATACTGGTTTTCATTCCTTTAATATCTTCTTTGGAAAAAGAAGCCTTGCCCAGACGTTTTCTGGCTGCTTTGACCGATTGCTTTGTCTTTTCTGTATGTATTTTATTTTTCATAGTCCCTAACATGGTATGTTTGTATTTTTTTTTGATTATCCGAGCAGTCTGTATTTGGGTAGTTTTCGCACTGGGATATGCACATACTCTTCCAGTTCTTTGGTACTTAAAAAGCTTTTTAAGTATTGCCACATATCGGTTTTGTAAGCAGTAAAGAATGCTTTGGAAATACTTGCTACCTGTGTTTTATCTTGTATCCGTTGAAACACCTTGTTGACCTCCATTTCATCATCATCCCATCTGCTTTTAGCATTTTTTAAGGTCTTGGCATAGGAAGCTGCTGCTTTTGGGGAAAGCTGCCGAATACGTTTTCCGCTTAGCCAATTTTTTACATCCTTTATGTAATTCATATCATAGGGATTTTTCCAGTTGGGTACTGCTACTGGAATTCCCAAGGTATTTTTAACTATCTCTTTAGAATCCAAAGGATCTACGGACAGATCCATAGGAAGTGCTGCTGCTTTCTTTTTTGGGCGTAGCCAAAAGAAATACACGCCTGCACCTATACCCATAATTCCTATTCCTGCTATAGTCCAACCCATTGTTTTAGTAATCTGCATCTTCTTATTTTTTTATACGGTTCTATAGTTTGGTATTCGCTGTAGGATCTCCAATACTTTTTTAATTTCCTCTCTATCCAAATGGTTTTGTAACTGTTCTATCAGATGTATCTTAAATTCCTGATGGTACTGTTTGGCTACCTGGGATGCCTGTACCTTATCTTGTAAGCTTCGCAGTACCCCATAGATCACTTCTTCCTTATCGCCTCCCCGGTACCAGGGACGAAAACCAGAATGTAGTTTTTTTGCCAATCGTTTGGCTACCTTGGGTTGTAATACCGCTATGCGTCCGCTTACCCGATCCAGTACCCGTTCTGCATAGTACATATCCAATGCATTTTCATTCTCCAATCCTTTGGTAGAAGGATGTAATCTTGCCGTTAGCACCTGTAAAATGGCACTACTAAGCTTATCTTGTTTACGACCCACCGATCTATAGTACAGCGATCCTGCCAATGCCAGAATACTTAGGGTTCCTGTTATTTGTAGTGGTAGGGTTTTATTCATTTTATTAGTGTTTTTAAAACCGTGGCACTTCTCCCTGCGGGATGTAGTTGTAGCAGATCTGTAGCATTCCCTTTTTTAGCCGTGTTCCATAACAGCATCCCAATTACCAACACCAAAAAACCAAGGGTTAGTGGTATCCCCCAAGACAATACCCCAGAGAGGTTTTTGCCCAATCCTGCAATATTGCCCCCTATGGTAGAAATATCAGCAATGGTTCTGGTGGCAGCGCTGGATACATCGATCTTGTTTTTGGCAAGCCAGCTATTAAATCCAGCGTTGGTGGTACAACTACTATTTCCGTTGGATTTCCACGTTACCAGCCACAACATTCGTGCATTATTCCTTCCTACTGCCTTTTGTAAACTTTGGAAATAGGAGATCCACAGCTCGCAGGGATCTCCCGATTCTGGAACTAAAAACTTTCGGTGGCGTACTTCGATTTCTGTCATGATAGGATTGCTTTTATACTAGGGATATCGGTTATACAATACCCATAGGAATGCGAAAGGATTTTTCTGGCTTTTTAGCCAACTCCCGATATCCCAATACGCGATATGCAGGATACGAGCGGATATTTACCTGATTGTTTTGGTTGCCCCCCAGACAGTATACCTTGGATCTGTCTTCACTATGCCCGATATAAAACCCCACATGTCCTTTCCAACTGCTTTTTCGTTCTCTCCAGAACACTACGATACTTCCCAATACAGGGTTTTGTATCGATTTCCCTACACCAAGCCAAGAGCGTGCATCGAGTTTGCCACTTCCGATATAGCCTGCTTTTTGGGCAACCCAATTCGCAAAACAAGAACACCACGCTGTTTCGTCCTCTTGTACCCAGGAGTGTCCGATATCGGAAAAATACATAAGGATCCTGGGATGGTGTGCTGCTCCTTTTTTTTCGGTAACCCCATATTCCTGAAGCGCAATAGAAATACATTCGTTTCTCATATCGTGTTTTTTAAAAGGTGTTGTCGTTGTATCTGTTGGTAGTAGGTAAGAATGGTAATGGTTTGTTTTGGTGCAATAGAAAACACCCATCCATTTCTCCCGTTTAGCAGAAACCCTTTTAATCCCGTAACTTCCGAGATATTGGCAAAATCCTGTGGGCTGGCATAGTTGGAAAAAGAAATGGCATGGGTGTCTATCGTTCCGTTTATGGTTTGTTCCACTACCTGTAATACCGAAAACCGCTGCGTCCCTGAAAGCACAAATTTGACATGTTCTATACGGGCAGGGTTATATATAAAATCCTGCTGTTTTTCGGTATAGCCTTCATTGATGGTTACCGCACTGGTTTGTGCGCTATAGGTAATTACCGAGATCGTCGCTGAAAATGGGGTACTGCTATATATGGTATTGGTAGCAGGATCGATAGCGATTCCTGTGTGTACGGCTCTCAACGAGAAGGTATGGCGAACCGTATTGCTTGCAGGATCGAGTACCGAAAAGGTATTCTCCCCTCGGTTTCCTACATATAAAAATTCCGTATTGGGATTCCGTAGTATTCGGTATGGGGAAGCTCCCACGGGTATTTTGGCAACTACTGTTTTGGTCTGGGTATCGATAGCATATACCATAGCATCTGTAGAAGACACAACATAGACCTGATCTTTTACGGGGCTATATACCCCGGTAGTAAGCCCATTTCCTATATCGGGAATCGTGGTAATGCCATCCTGCGTATCGATAACGGTACTACTATTGTCCCCAGAATTCCATACATATACTTCTCCTGTTTTTGGATGTACCACCATACTCCTTGGCGCTTTACCTACTGCTATAGTGTTTACTACGGTATTGGTTTGGGTATCCAGAACACTTACGGTATCCTCTGCAATATTGGCTACATATACTTTAGCGTTGATGGGATTAAATGTAATTCCGATAGGACGGTTTCCTACGTAAATACTATTTTCTACTTCCAGATCGGTAGTAAGGATGGATACGGTATTATTTAAAATACCTGCCACGTAGACCTTTCCGTAGTTTGGGGAATTGGGCAGGGAGTTCACGGTCAGGTCTACTGGCGAAGCTCCATAAGGGCTTCCTGCACCGCCATTAGGCGCGTGCAGAGGGATTTGTTTTTTTACAACCCCATCCGAAAGGATGGTGATGGTATGCGATAATTGGTTCGCGATATAGGTATACCCATTATAAGGATTGACCAGTACTGCTTGCGGATAGATCCCTGTACCACCAGCAGTACTTGTGGAAATGGTTTGTACCAGATGTTTGGGTACATCCCCGTCAAGCAAGGGACTGATTGGGGGTTGTCTATTGCCACTCCACAAATGCACAGACCGCTCTATATCCGAGGTATTGTGTATGGTAAGCTGGGTGGTATCGTAGTTATGATCTAACCACGCATTCTGCTCTTTTTTCTGAACAGGAGCAGCAAGCACTCTTTTGGATCGTAATTTTTTGGGTAGGATCACAGGAGTATATACTTCTTCTGGTAATATCCTATCTGTGGGGGCTATAAACCCATCTTCTTCTGCTTGATCTTCTGTATCTATAGGCTCTATAGGGGTACTATCCTTTTTTCTGGAAGTACCCCATAATGCCCAAAGTGCTGCCAATCCAATACCCGTCAGTATAAAGGTAAGTTCTGTACTTTTTTTCATTGTGCAAGGGTATATTGGTCTATAAATGCCATGATATCTTTGGTACGCTGTATTTGTGCTTGTCCTACTAGGTCAGGGTACATGCTAAATATTTTGGTTGCAGCATATACCGCTTCAATTTTTGGAAACCCATAATCCAGATAGTGCCGGATACCGCACAAATCTGCGGTCTTCTGGCTTCTGGTATTCAAAAACCAATGGCATCCTTCATGCGCCAAAATAGCTACCCGTACAGGAATGGTAAAGGTGGTAAAGAGCCGTTGGGAGATCTGCACTCTGGGCATCTTGCGATGTGTTCGTGCAGGGGTAATAAGTTCGTTCCCGAATCCATCTACAATGGCAGGCAGGTATTGGAACAAAAATTCCCCCGTAGGACTGTCATAAAACCCCGCAGGAACATAACCTGCCTTTTGTGCAAACTGTACTGCAAAATCCATAAAACGGTTCTGTTCTGGACTTGCCCAAATTTGCTTTGCTGGCATTTTCTCGATTTGAAAATCTACTACAGTAAAGCTCTTGGAATTTTTCGGCTCTTTTTTATCATAAACCTCCATCTCCAGATACTCCGCAGATACGGGTAAAGGAATCTGTAGGGTACGCTGTTGTCCTTTCTCCAACTGGGCTTTCCTTCGAAAATAATGGGTGTTTTCCCGATACGGATCGTATACCCTAATTCCAATAGCAACGGCAGATACCGCTTGTATGGTAAGGGAAATCGTAAAAGCTTCTCTGTTAGAAGGAATGGGAAGGAGCATACGGCTTAGGATTTGGTTATGTGTACGTATTCTTTTTGGTTGTTTTTATATAGCACCACCCCGGCAATAACCACCAAAGTGAATGCTACCCCGCCAATGATGATGGGGGTATAATTGGTTTTCTTTTTCTCTGAAGAACCCGAAGCAGTATTGGCATCTTTTGCTTGCAAACCGAAGGAGTAATCCTTGTCTTTTTCTGGAGTTTGGGAATCCATATCGGGTATAGGAACGGGCTTGCTTAGGATGGTGTCCACCGCACTACCAATCGCTGCACCACCTCCTAAATCCTGATATACGTTTCCTAGTTTGGAAAATAAAGTGCCTTTTCCGCTTTGTCGGTTTGCGATACGTTTGGCACGTTTATCTTCCCGTTTGGCAATACGGATATTTCGCCTTGCCAAACGCCTGGCTTTTCTGGCAGCTTTACGTTTGGCACGTTCTTCTTTGGATCGGAACAAAAAATCATCATAGGAATCTTCCTGAAATTGCTGTTCTAAAAGGTATTCTGTTTCTCCTGCTATCATGGGATCTTATTTTTTATGGGTTTATCTGGTGTATAGAGCTAAGTTGTGGTTTATAGCACATATAACATCCGAAGGGTAGAATCTTTGGTATCGTAAGGGATTGCGGTATAGGGTTTTCCTACAAAGGGATAGCCTTTTGCTTCTCCCGGGGCCAGGGAAACGGAATTTACCGTAACGGGGCTGTCCCCAATATTCTTTATCGAGGCAAATAGAAATCCCAATGGAATTTCTCCTGGGGTAGTAACTTCGGTTTCGGTAATTTTAGCGAGTATGTCCATTGGTTTTGGTTTTAGAAATTGAAGAAGTGAAATACCATACCGCAGCAAGTGCTACTACAGCGGTAACCCCAATTTTGATCATGGTTGCTTTCTGCTTTTTCTTCTTTTGTTCTTGTAAGGGGCTATTTTCTTTTATGGGCATGGTTTCTTCTGGTGTTTGGTCTGGATCTGCTGTTGCTCTGTTGCTACCTCTGGGAGGTGCAGCACTGGGAGCAGGGAAATTCATGGAAATCATTTTTGGCATGGCTTTCGGTTTGGATGAACGTTTTGGTTTTGGAGGTACTACTTTGGTGGGCAGTACCTTTTTAGGAACGGTGATTTTCTTTGGTTTGGAAACTGGCGTAACAGGGACAAAAGGAAACCGCCAAGGAGGTTTTTGCATCGGGGGTTTCTGTCTCGGTAGTACCATACGAAATGGGGCTACAGCTCTGGGGATTGGTTTTTTGGGTGTCCTTCCTACAGGTCTGGATAGCCGTCTTGCCGTAAATACCCGACCAGAAATCCGTCGGGGGGTCCTGCCCGGTCTTCGATTAGAATGTCTCCTTAGAAAAGGATCATAGCTTTCTGCCGTTTTACTAGCATATCGATACGGTACAGGAACTTCTATCATAGTTGTTACTTATCGGGTTAGGGGCATTGGCGGGGCATATCCTGGAACCATAGCAGCAGGTTTCTTAGTAGCTACAAAGCCAATTCCCCCGATCAGTAACAATCCCACGACACCTCCAGCAACCATAAGAATGGTATTTCTGGATTTTTTGGCTTCTTCCTTCATTTTTTGGATTCGGGCTTCTTCCTGACGTTTTTGCTCTTCTTCCCTTTTTCGTTGTTCTTCCCGAAGCCTGCGCATTTCTTCCTGTTGTTTTGCCTGACGTTCCTGTTCGCGTCGCTGCATTTCCTGCACCTGGCGTTGCATGTCCATCTGGATTCTTCGGGATTGGTCGGCAATCCTTTGGGATTCTGCACGGGAAGCTGCCAGTGCTGCACTATTGGCAGAACTACTGCTGGTATTGCTTGCTCCTCCAGAACTTCGACGTCTTCGTTTTTTACCTAAAAGACCTCCGACAATCCCTATGGCTCCTTTTGCCAATGCGCCCCAAAACGCATCTTCTTCCTCTTCTTCCACAAAAGCATGGTACTCCTTGTTTTCTAATTGCAATAGCTCTTTGCCATTTTTCTGGATATGCACTGTAACCAGATCCCCCAAATCTTCTATAAATTTAGATTCGGTATCTTTTAGCATGGTAACGGTAGCTGCAATAAGCTCTTTGCGATTGGGAGCTTCTCTAAACCGTATGCCATGATCCCCTAACAAGGAGATTACGGTATCGGGGCGCTTTAAGATCAAGTGACTGATCAAATCAATCGCCTGATTATAATCTTGTTGTTTTCTGGTCTTCATATTTTGTTTATTTTTTTAATACCGAACATAGCATAAACCCACCTAGAAAGCTCAACCCTATAAAAAGCAGTTCTTCTTTGTTAAAGGAGTTGCTTTTGGGTTTTTCTACTATAGCAATGGGAGTGTCCTCTTTTGAGGGCGTATCGGTTTGTAACAGGCGACGTTGCCGTAATTCGTTCCATACCATCTGTACTTCCCCAGCAAGCTTGGCATCTTTTGGGTTGGCATTGGATTTTTTGACGATACGGTGGTAGTATTTCTCCAGTTCCTTATCCGAGGTATCGCTAAACTGATCTAAAAAGCTGTCTTCATCCCCAGATCCCATATAATTGGAATGCCCACAAGAACCACAGAAATTATCTTCTTCCAGATAGTTGTCTTCACTACAGGAATTACAACTTCCTTTTTTGGGGGCTTCTTTTTTTTGTAGGCTCAGGATTGCTTTTTTATCGGGATGTACTTCCATTAGTTTGGAGATAATGGCAGTTCCGTTTTTTTGCACCAGTTCTTTTGTAGCTTCTACCAAATGGTGTATGTTCTTTGGGGGTTCATACCCGCAGTCATACAACAGGCTTCGCACCGGGGCAGGATTACTATAAACAATATATGCAATGCTGTTTTGTGCAAATCCCTTGGGTATAGTTGAATTTCTCATAGGTTTGGGTTGCGGTTAGGATTTCCAAAAGCGGATACAGCCAAAGCAGTATGCTATAGACTGTATCCTTTTGGAAAACAAAAATCAGCGAATGTATTATCGTGTTCGTTTTTTCAAATGCGAGGTAGCAGCCTTGGAGGGTAAAGCACGTTTTCTGCGTTTTATTCTTCTGCCCAATACCCTTGGTCGCCTTTGGTGCATCATGTCCAATTGGGGGAGTCCTGTAGCTCGTGGCGTACGGGACAGTTCAGCTACATTGCGCCCATTTAAAAGGTTGCCCATATTGGCACGTACCCGAATCGTAAAGGTAAATACTGCTTTGGTTTGGGGATTGATCGTTAGTTCTATAGAGCTCTGTCCGCTCACATTCATCGCAAATCCACCAGAATCTACCATGTTTTTGTCAAAATTCTGTGGGGAACTGGAATTTCTGGGTTGCCATACACGGGTGGTAATGGTTCCCGAGGCGGTTTTATTGACAATCTTCAGTACATTGTCAAACTGCAAGGCATCACTTACCGAATATTTTAACCCGACAATCCGAAATGGATTGGCTTTACTTTCTTCCCGAACTTCCTTATGGCTGCTTTCCCCAACTTCTACCGTAACGCCATCGGGTTGTTCAACTTCTTTATTTCCACCAAAAATGGTGGCAATCTTTTCTTCATCGGTAGTGTTTTTAACCGTTACTGTCAAGGTACGGTCGTTAGCGTCTATCTTGCCAAGGGTACTACGACGGTAATCGTCATAATCTTCTTCGTATTCCATATAGGTATCTTCTTCTTCGGGTTCGTCCTCATAACTGGCATAGTCGTCTTCCAGACCTTCTAATCCGGTATCGTAATGGTCTTCTTCTTCGTCATATTCCTCGAAACGGTCATCAAAGTCATCATAGCGGTCTTCGGCATCGTCCTGATAGCGCATTAATTCATCATTGTAACTCATCTTGTTTTTGGTATTGTGCCATATGCTATGGCGGTTTTGTAAGGGTGTTTTTGGTAGGGTTTGTTAAATACAGGAGATCCAACCTTTCTAAAGGTTTAGGATACAGACTTTGCCAGCGAGGCTTTTTTCGCTGCAGCCAGTTTTTTGGCTTTTCTCTTGTCCCATAACGGGCGAACATAAAATGCTCCAATTCCTGTAAAAGCTATTGCGGATATTACAATTACCGCTGCGATAGCTCCATAATCCAAATCTTTTTCGTTTGCCATTTCTTTTGTCTTTTTTTAGTAAATAGGTGGCTCGGTTTCTAAACCTTGAAGGGCTAAATTCTGGTAGTAATTCCAATATTCCTAGCACCATATTTACTACGGGGTTGCAAAAAAAACAAGATCGTAGAGGTAATAGGAAATACAGAAGAGAGAGGTGTAGTAAAAATAGTTAGTGGTTATATAAGAATTCAGGATGTTTTTAATAGATATCTTTAAAATAGGAAGCTATCGCTTATCAATAAAACGAACTCTATAGAAAATTTATTTTTTTTGGGGTTCATTAAGATGCACTATATTTACCTTTCGACCTAAACACTACAAATAAGCATACCTAAAAAAAGTACCAATATGAAAATAGATTTTGAAAATTGGAATTTTGACGTAATCCCAACAATTTTTATTTGTATATGCTTACCACTGTTTTTATATTTTGCTTATTGGTTGTTTATTACTGGAATTGTTGGAGCTATACGAATGTTAAGTAGTAGAAATTGGAAGCCTACCATTGGGAAAGTGATAGATTCAGAAATTAGATTTATAAAATTTGGAGGAGGATCAGAAGACCCAGTAAGCTTTGAATTTGTTCTAAAAAAGACCTATACCTATTCTGTGAACGGGAAAAAATATGAATCTAATCAAACTCTAGCCTCGGATTCCTTATACCAAAAGGAATTTAAGCCTATGTCTAAATTTCCGAAAAAGTATGGGGATTATAGAAAATACCCTAACTTTTTGGATGCTGAAAAAAATATAAAAGTTTGGATAGGGAGACCTATTACTGTATACTTTAATCCTGGTAACCCAAGAGTAGCTTGTTTAGAGAATAGATTTGAAAAAGAAATATTATTACCAATTTTTATGGGGTTGATATTTGGAATCGGGTTAACTTATTTTGCATATTATATATTAAAACCATTATTTCAATAAATGCTATAGTGGTGCAATGGTAGTTTTTAAATTATAGCTGTATTACTATCTAACAAGTTATTCTATTTTTGCTATAATATTCTAGATCACTATATACCCATTTGTAGCTTCTTTTTTTATGATAATTCAAATATTATAATTTAGATTTTTGAATAAAAACTATATAGGATTATCTACAAGGATAATTTTGGAATTCATTATTTGAAGGCTGTCTTTTATTTCTTCTTTATTTCTAAATATCTACAAATATTATTGGATTCTGATAATACCAGAACTTAGTATATTAGAACCGTTAATTATAAAGAGGGAATTACGTCTTTGATAATAAAAAGAAAGATATAAGATTTTGAAAATACGATTGAATTAATCTCTAAAATCGTAAAGAAAACAGGAACACTTTTTCTAATATTTCTGGTTTGTTACTTATAGACACGGCTCCTAACATAAGGGTTAATAAACTGGTGGTTTTATTGACCTATTGGTTAGAAACCGAGGTATACAACCTATCAAGTTCAATAAAACGGTTCATTTTCTAAGTTTGCGAAATAACACTTAAATGAACTATTATGTTATTTGGATATGCACGTATTAGTACTCCTTCCCAAAAGTTTGATTTGCAAATCGACGCTTTGCTGAAAGCAGGAGTAAAAGAAAAGAATATTTATAATGATGTTTCTTCCGGAGCAAAAGCAAATCGAAAAAACCTTGATTTACTTTTAAGCAAGTTACGTGAAGAAGATGTAGTCATTGTTTGGAAGATGGATCGAATCGCTAGGAGTGTTTCGCATATGCTAAAACTTGTTGATGAATTTGAACAATTAGAAGTGGGTTTTAGAAGTTTACAAGAACCTTTTATTGATACAACATCTGCCTATGGAAAATTTGTGCTAACCATTTTTAGTGCTGTTGCCGAAATGGAACGCAATATTATTGTGGAGAGAACATTAGCTGGACAGGAAAGTGCACGGAGAAGAGGCGCTGTAATTGGCAGACGAAAGGGACTAAGTAAAAAAGCCGAAACAAAATCCATTTTGGCAGAGAACTATTACCGGGATGAAAAAAATCAGCTTTCTATTGCTGAAATTATGAAACTGGTCGATATTAATTCAAAAGCCACTTTATACAAATATCTAGCTTATCGTGGTCGCAGGAATTGCATTGTTTGTAAAGCTATGTTTTGGGATAAAGATCAAGATTTCGATAATGCTTGTTGTTCTAAACATTTTAAATAAACGGGGAAATTAATTCTATTTTTTAATTTTTTTAGTAATTTAGAAGCAACGTAAAAACTTATTACCCCATATTCAGTTTAACTCTGGGTATGGGGTGTTTTATTCAAAAAAAACAACCACTGTGGAAAACCGTAATTAACTCGTTGATAAATTATTGATATTGCAAGACTATAATATGAAAAATGATAACTAAAAAAAATAATAGTTTATGGCATTGTGGCTGAATGGCTAGGCAAGACTCCGCAAGAGTCTTTATAATGGTTCGAATCCATTCGATGCCTCGAAATGAATTTCAAGTAATAAAAAGAATTGACTTAAAGTATAAATAAACGATTATAAATATGAAATACAAAATTGTAAAAGAGAGTTCAATATCTAAAATAGAATCGACCGTACAATCACTTTTAAATGAAGGTTGGATTCTACAAGGTGGAATTTGTGTTGATGCTACAGGTACCGGTTTTGGTATCTTTGCTCAGGCTTTAATTTTAAAGTCTGAATAACCGATCACTCCTGGACCAAGAGGATATTCTATTGAATCTCTAGTTTCATCAATGGGATTAACAAAAAAAGAATGGACCAGGTTAAAAGAAAAAGGAATTAACTATTTAGATGATTCCGATATCAATTATATAAACAAGTATTTTGAAACACATTAAAGTCTAAATAAACGATGGAATATATTTTACACTCCGATAGTCTTGATCCAACAATGAGATATGAATCTCTTGCTAAATATGCATTAGGTTCTGACCATGAAGATGCAAGAGCTACAGTATATGATTTTGTATTTGTGCCAGAGACATCAAAAGATGGTGTTGCGATATTTAAAAAAATATTAGATGGTTTAATCAGGAAGGAATCTAATAAAACCGAATTGAAAGCAATTAAAGATTCTTTAGAAGAAAAAATGAGTCAATTAACTGCAATAGAGTTGATAGATTATCTAATAAAAATAGTAGAACCTAAAGTTCAATAAACCGATGGAAAATAAATACTTAGAAATAATCAACTACTTATTAAAAAACCTAAAACAGATTGAGTATCAATCAGAAAATATAAATAATTATTCAGAAGATCAGTATACTTTAAATGCTGCAAGAGAAATTTCTAATATAGCAGGAATAGCAATTGGGCATGTAGAGGAAAGACTAAAAAATTAAAGTTCGATAAAACGATGAAATATAAATTTATAGGTCAAGAAAATAGCGATGATGATCATCATTTGTATTTACAATTTGGTTCTAGCAATAAATCTTTAGAAGTTGAGATTAGAATGGAAACGGAATTACAACATCCCGTTGGTGAAAAAATGTTAATTGATGCTGAAGAAATAGATAATTTAATTAAAGCACTTCATGAGATTAAAGAAGAAATAAGCAGGAAAAATCTGACACTTTTAAGATTATAAAAGATAATTAAAGTTCAATAACATGATTAGACGATAAATAAAGATTTTTTTATTTCATTATTAGTGTTCATTATGACAACTCAGGAATTATATATAAAATACATTGAGAGAGGGCAGTTTAATAACCCTGATTATGAAAGGGATGATGAGCTACTATCCTTATTTAAAATTAAACACTCTACGCTATCAAATGAGCAAGAGGATCAACTCATTTACTATTTAATGAAAGATGATCAAGATTGGATGTCTATGTATTTTGTAGCAGATTTACTCTATTTTTATTCTGATTTCGGATTGGATTTGATGGAAAATATGCTCCAAACCGGAGTTAATTATTCTGACCCTAGCTTTAACCGAATATTTCTTAGACCGTGTATAAGAAGTAAAAAAAGAAATGCCACAATGAATTGGTTGATAAATAAATTTAAGCACGGAACTTTAATTGAACGAATTGGAATTTCTAAACTATATTATTGGTTAGGGTTTGAGGAAGTAGACATATCTCAATTAAAAATTGAGATTTATAATAAAGCTAAAACCTCTAATAATATTATCGAACTATATTTTTATAAATTGGCAATTGGTAGCCTGGGATTTAGATTTAAACCAATTCCAAAAGATACAGATAGTTTAATTAAAAAGGTAAAAGGGAATACAGAATATGAAAAATTCTTGACTGAGGATTTGAAATGGAAAATGTAATAAAACGAATACCAACAATTTGTTGTATACATACTGATTTACAAGAGATGTTAAAGTTCAATAAAACTATGACTTGGAGAAAAGTTTGCTCATTAATAATATTACCCATAGGTATGTTATTTTTGTTTGGTGGTATTATATTCAGAATTTTACATTGGGCAGGACAACATTTTTTGCTCTATTCAGGGCCAATTTTAATAATAATAGGAATTGGGTTAATTTTATGGGATAACAAAGTTCAATAAAACGATTGAAAAATGAAAGAGCTAACTGAAATAAAAGTATATGCTACTGGAAAAACAGATCCTTTCATCGAATCTGGAACACCCATTTTACAGATTCAAAACGGAGAAGTAAATGTTGGTAGAATAGTTTATGACCTAAATGATGAGTGGTCTCTTCATATTGACCATCCAGAAAACAATCAAGAGGTAAGTTCTCTTGCTCTTGAATTACTAATTGATAAAGAACCAAAGTTTCTAAAAAGTGAAAAATCAGTTATTGTTTTATGTCCAAAGAGAATAGCGGACAAAATAAATTGGCATAAGTGATTATAAAAAGTAGTATAACCTAAAAATTAAAGTTCAAAAAAACGATAAGTTTTGCGTAGTATAAGTTTAAAAGTTCAATAAACCGATAAATAAAATTAGAAGAATGATTCAACTAAATCTAACCAAACCAAAAAGTACGAAAAAACTTGTATTATTATTTACCTTTTTAATTCCATCGTTGATAATATGTCAGGTAATAAATAGTAATAAAACTACTGTTGCCCAATTTTATGATGGACAAGTGAAAACAGTAGAACTTAACGGTGGAAAAGTTGAAGGTCAGTTTAAACTTGGATTTTTAAGTTGGTCGACTCCATATGAATATGTAAAATACCCGGAAATTAAATCTGCCGAGAAGCACAACACATTTTTTATCAATTTAGGAATTACAAATTCAAGTAGTTTTCTTAATTTAAATAGTTTTGATTTTAAGGAAAAAAATGGATTTGTTGTAGGTGCAACATTTCAACATTCATTTAGTGAAATTTATCTAGCAGCAGATACCACAAAGTATAATCCCCATAAGTTAAAAGCTTGGACTGTAGGGTTAAGTTACCAACAGGATAAGTTTAAAAACGTTGATCCTGTAAGGGATGACATACAAACTGCTACACCAGATAAACTCCTGATTAAAGGGGGGTATAGTTTGTATATCTTTAGATACAGAGATGAGGTAGATTTTAAATATAGTTGGATTCCAAGTTTCAATGGTGAAATAAATATTGTAGATTACAATTCTACGAAGTTACAGAACTATTTACTTAACTCTAATACAGCAACAGACGCTGATGTGACATTTACAAGTAGTACAAGTTTTGATGGTAAATACGGAACTATTGAGAATAATATTAGTTCCGCAAACTTATCTATCTCATCCCCTTTTGTTCCTGAATCTTCTTTTTGGAAACTACCTATTTTATCTCCAATCCCTTATGCTGGGGTAAGTGTATTTGAAGAGGATAAACCAAGATGGAACGCTGGGATAGCCTTAGGACTGCTTTCAAGTTCCTTGCTAAATTCTGAGAGAAAAGAAAAAGATGGTGGTGTTTACCGTAAATTTAATGCACCCTCTTTTTTAACTGTTGGTGTCGATTGGAATTATCAAGATGGTGTGGGTAGTAAGCCAAACTATTTTGTAGCTGGAAGTATCAAGCTTAAATAATAAACCTAGATAACGGGAAAATGTTTTTCGTGAGTGATATTAAATTAAAAGTTCAATAAAACGATAAGGATTTCTAATATGTTTTAAAAAGCCATATGCGCAAATTATCTGAAATATTAATTAATATCGATAACTTTATACCTGATGATGGTATTTGGTTAAAATTAGACGATTTACTTATTGAACTTCAAGAAACCAATGAATTACCAAATGGGATTAAAAACTTATTCAAAATTTTTGAGAGATTTCCTAATGAGGATGGGGCTGGTGTATTTTGGGCTATTTTGCACAGTATAGAAAGTGTAAAAGACTACGAAATTGATTTACTAAAATCTATAAAGAGAAAACCAACTGAAATAACTATTACTATGCTACGAAGAATTCATAATAGCGGTCAAGAAAAGATTGGTGGAATCAAAGTTTTGGACATTTGCTTAGATAGTCTAAGTCACAAAAAAGCGGATAATGATGTTATTGATGAAATAAAGGATTTGATAAATGATATTATAACTGATGATTAATAAAGTTGAATAAAACGATTGTTGTAGGGCATTTAAAAAAACATTGAAGCGCAAAGAAATATTGAAATAATATGGCAAACGAATTAGAAAAAGCTATAACTGTAAAAGAAGCAATAGATAATATTGATTCAGGAGACCTGCTTCTTCCTTCAATTCAAAGACGATTTGTTTGGAATACAAGACAAATTGAATTTCTCTTTGACTCAATTATGCAAGATTATCCGATAAACACATTTATGTTTTGGTCAGTAACTGATGCAAACATTAAAAATCAGTTTCGTTTCTACGATTTTTTAAGAAAATATATCGAATACAAAGGCGGAAACAATGAAGAAAGAAACACAAATGGATACAAAGATTTTAAAGCTGTAATTGATGGACAACAGCGATTGAATAGTCTTTATATAGGTTTAAAAGGAACGTATGCTTACAAAAAGTATGTATACCGAAAAAAGAAATATCAAAAAGATGAGCGAGATTATCCAAGTAGGAAATTATACTTAGATATTCTGAATCCAATTATAAACGATGAAGAAAAAAAAGTTTACGATTTTCGCTTCCTCGTCTATAATGAACACGAACAACAAAACACAAAAAAAACAAAAGTAATCTTTGATGAAGAAGGAAAAAGACACGAAGTTGAATGCTTTTGGTTTGAAGTTGGAGAAATTCTGAAATTCCAAAACGAACACAGCGTAATTACTTACCTTTCAAAAAACAACCTTGATATTGGTGGTTTTCCAGGAGAAACATTGTTAAAGCTTTACAAGCTAACAAACGAAAAACCAATAATAAATTTTTTCTTAGAAAAGAATCAAGATTTTGACAAAGTACTTTATGAGTTTATAAGAACTAATTCAGGTGGGACTACACTTTCTTTTGCTGACTTATTAATGTCAATTATAACAGCATCTTGGGAATCAGGAAAATCTACAAAAGGTGCACGTGAAGAAATTGACGAATTAATCAGACAAGTAGAATACATTGGATTTGGAATTAATCAAGATTTTGTTTTAAAAACTTGCTTGGTTCTATTCTCAGCGGATATCAGATTTGCGTTAAAAAACTTTCAAGGAGAAACTATTCAGAAAATAAAATCTGAATGGGGAAAAATAACAAGGAGTATCAAATCAAGCTTTGAGCTTGTGAAATCACTATCTTTTAATAACCATTCTCTACGGTCAAAAAATGCGGTTATTCCAATAATCTACTACATATACCTAAAAAATTGTTCAAACGACATTAACAAAGATAATAAGCACATTAGTAATAAGTCAATCATTAAAAATTACCTTCATCTTTCGCTTTTGAATAAGCTATTTGGTGGTAGTTCAGATGGGTTTTTAAAATCAATAAAGCAAGTGATTGAAAAAAACTATGAAGGTAATTTTCCATTAACTCAATTGAGAGATAAGTTCAAAGGTACTAATCGTAGCTTCTTGATGGACGAAGAAAAATTAGAGAATATCCTTAGAACCTCTTATGATAGCGTAGATAGCTTTTATGTATTGTCACTTCTATTTCCAAAATTCAATTTTGAGTTTAAGAATCCGAATATTGACCACCTACATCCAAGAAGTCAATTTGAAAATTCAAATTTCAGCTTTCTAAAAGACGAAGAAGACGTTGAGTTCTATCATAGCCATTGGAATACTGTGTTGAATTTGGCCTTACTTTCAGAAGAACAGAATAAATCTAAGAACAAATCAGAATTAAAGAATTGGATAGAAGAACAAGAGAAACATAACCTTGGAATAAGAAACACACTTTTAATACCTGAATCAGTTGACTTGAAATTTGAAAACTTTAAGCAGTACATTCAGGAGAGAGAAAAGTTGTTAAAGAAAATAATACGAGAAAATACGGAACAAGAAAAAACGCCCTACATTGTTGCTAGGTAATTGACTGTTCTCGCATGCTTTTGAAAACCCTCGTGAATTTTCAGTTTGGTGTGTACCAGCAAAGTTTAACGCTAACCTATGCAACTACTCATAGCAGAGATCGTTAAAAGTTTAATAAAACGATAAAATCAAATACCCTCAATGAGAGAATGTCATATTTTACTTGCTGAACCATTCACACCACGTGATTTTTTTTCTAAAAATTTAATAGAGGTATTTAACCTTGAAGTTATAGATACATCAAAATTATTTCGATTTGAGATACAAACTAAGAGTGTTATGGGTAAAGAAGTGCTTTCATACATTGAAAAAGGTAAACTTGTCCCAAATAAATTAACGATTGAGCTATTTAAAAAACGAATAGCTTCTACCAATGCAAACTTTTTAATTGAAGGATTTCCCAAAACTAATGAACAGTACGACTTATTGAAAAGTTATTTTACTGATTCAAAAATATCTATCAATCGTATATGGTATTTAAAGTTGAACAACGTGAATTATTCTGTGGAAAAAATGTATAATGAAAGTATAAATCATAATAAGAAACATGGAATAACTAAAGACTCAATAAAAGATAAAATAGTGAACTACATTGATAATGTAGGTACAATTGCTAAACATATGAAAATGAATAGTAAATTAATAACAATAGAAATAGACCGAGAAAGGAAAAGTTTAACGGAGCAACAGATCTTAAATAAAATCAATAAAGTTCAATAAACCGATTAAAATTTTAATAAATATGAATAATGTAATTAGTTTTCCAAGTAATTATCCAGAAGGTTGTTCTGATGATTTGATAAAGGATCTTATTACAAAGTTTCAAAAACAAATTGTCGAAAATAATTACAGAAAAAATCCGGTTATAAGGTCAAATGATTATCCATTATTAATTGAACAGGGTAATAAAGAGTTAAATATTAGGCTACAAAAAAGATTAATTTCAAACCTAGAAAAATCTTCTAAAAGGCAAAGAGAATTAACCTGGGCAATAATAATTATTGGGGGAGCGAATTTAGTTTTAGGAATATTTAAATTACTCAACATAATAAATTAAAAGTTCAATAAAACGATAACTAAAGTCACAGTTTTCTGTAAAGAATTACAAAAATTAAAGTTAAAAAAATGATAATCACAAATGGAGGAAGTTGATAAACACTTTTATGATCGGGCTGATGAGCATATTAACCTATCAAATGATCAATTAAATACCGAAAGTAAAGGAAAGGTAAGTGCTTCAATGATGTATGGCTTATCTAGATTTAATTCATGGGTGAGTGCCTGTGGATGGAATAGCAGTGAAGAAATGAAATCTGCTAAAAAAGAAACTCTTAATTATTTTGTAGATGAATATCGAAAAATGCTTGAAGAAAATCTTGATGATTACATTAACAATTTTGATGAGTATATGAAACCTAAAAAATAAAATAAATATACAGCAAGGTGTCTTGTAAATCATAGTGACATCTACAGAGGTAAGTAATGCAGTATTACCTTAAAGTTTAGTAAAACGATTGCTTAAATTTAATTTAATATTAAAATATTTTTGATATCATTTTTTGTGATATGTTTGATTTTAAGACTTTTAGATCAATGTGTTCGATTGATTAATTTTGAAAGAATCTTAAACAATTAAAAAATGATCTTTTTAGCCCAAGCCCAATACTTTCCAATTGAAAAATTCCTTTTGGCAATAGGTACAATTATTCAAATAGGTGGATTAATGTATTTGCATTATAAAATCGATTTAACAGAAAAAAAGATAAACGAATTTGATAAATCCGAACCTGAAATTTTTGTAAAAACCATGAAAAAAGATTTTGAGGAATATTTTAAAAAAATAGATGATATAAGAAGACTAGAACGTCAATTTACATTAAAGAAATATAAATATTCAAGAAAGGGAATTTTGATTATAATTGCTGGTGCACTATTACAATTAGGATCTATTTTCTTTTAATAATCAAAGTCTAAATAAACGATAAATAAGAAATAAGCCTAATTGGGTTTATACAATTAGTATAAATTATGGATTCTCAGTTCCTTTCATAAAATAAAAACCCTTAATTTACGGCTTTTTCTTTTTGAAATAATATAGTATTGAACCTACTTATCTGTTAAAGTTTTGACAACTATTAAGGAACTGAATTGAGGTTGGGTATATCAGTTTTCAAAACTGTTAAATCACCTTCTTTTTCTTTTAATTCTCTAATGAGTTGAATAGACTCAGGTATTGCATCACTGGTTAAAACAATAAAGCTTCCTTTTATAGCCTCTTTAATAGATTTTTTAATTGCAGTTGCCTCGTCAGGAACGATGCTTACCATCTTATTCTTATTAACACTCTGAATACCTTTTAATAATAAATCTAAAATTTCCTGAGATGTTCTTCCCCTCAGTTCAGGATCTTGTCTTATTATTATTTCATCAAATACTTTGGCACTTACTCTTCCTAGTTCAATTATGTCTTCGTCTCTTCTGTCGCCTGTACCTGAAATGATTCCAACTTTAGGAAATCCCATTGTTTTTTTCAGGAACTTACCTATGGCTTCCATTCCAGAAGGATTATGTGCGTAATCTAACAATACCCCAAATTCCTTGAACTGAAACAAGTTCATTCTTCCTGGAGTTTGAGCAGGTGATGGTGTAAATGTCTGCAAAGCCAAACGGATGTCTTCGAGTTGCACATTTCTTAGAAATGCTGCCAACGCAGCAGGTAAAACATTTTGAATCATAAATATCGCCCTGCCAGAAAAGGTAAGTGGAATATTCAATACTTTTTCAATACGGATTTTCCATCCACCTTTGTTAATTGTTATATATCCATTTTCATAAATTGCAGCAATTCCTCCGGCATTGCAATGATCTAGCACACGTTTATTATTCTTATTCATACTGAATAGTGCAATTTTTGAAGTAATATTTTCAATCATGCCTAGAATGAGATCATCATCTGCGTTTAAAATCGAATATCCTTTTGGGCGCACATTTTCCACAACTACTGATTTCACTCGTGCCATTTGCTCTATAGTTTGGATTCCTGTTAATCCTAAATGATCAGAAGTAATATTGGTTACAACACCAATATCGCAATGACTGAATCCGAGACCTTCTCTTAGAATACCTCCTCTCGCAGTTTCCAAAACCGCAAAATTTACTGTAGGATCACTGAGTACAAATTTAGCACTTTTTGGGCCTGTACAATCACCCTCCTGAAGCATTCTGTTTTGCACATATACTCCATCAGATGTTGTGTATCCTACCTGAAAGCCAGCACTTTTCATGATGTGTGCTATTAAACGAGTCGTTGTAGTTTTTCCATTTGTTCCTGTAATGGCTATAATAGGTATTCCAGCCTTTTTCCCTGCTGGATACAACATATCTATTACTGGCTCTGCCACATTTCTTGCTAACCCAATGGTTGGATCGAGGTGCATTCTAAAACCTGGTGCTGCATTCACTTCTAATACAGAACCACCTGTTTCAATTACAGAATGTTCCAAATCACTAGCCATTACATCAATACCACAAATATCTAATCCAATTATTCTTGAAATACGCTCCGCCATAAATTTGTTATAAGGATGAACAGTATCTGTAACATCAGTAGCTGTGCCTCCTGTACTTAAATTAGCTGTGGTTTTCAAAAAGAGTTTTTTCTTATTTGGCAATACGGATTTTATGGTAAGATTTTTAGTGCTTAAAATATGCTGAGTCATCTTATCTACCTTAATTTCGGTTAACATGTTTTCGTGCCCAAAACCCCTACGGGGATCTGCATTAACTTTATCTATTAATTTTTTAATAGTAGATTTTCCATCACCTACTATATGGGCAGGAGTGCGTTTTGCGGCTGCCACTAAGCGATGATTGATTACTAAAAGTCTAAAATCATTGCCTTGTATAAATTTTTCAACTATTATTCTTTCTGAATGCTTTTTAGCCAATTTAAAAGCTATTAATGCCTCTTCTATATTTTTGATATTGGTAGTTGCTCCTTTTCCATGATTCCCATCAATGGGTTTAATAACACATGGATAACCAATACTATCTAATGCATTAATTAGCTCTTCCTCTGTCATGGAAATACTACCTTTGGGAACAGGAACTCCTGCTTTGTTTAAAAGGTACTTCGTATCTTCTTTATTACCTGCAATTTCAACCCCTATACCACTGGTTTGGCAAGTTATGGTGGCCATGATACGCTTTTGATTTACCCCATACCCTAATTGAATTAATGAATCTCCATTTAAACGCATAAAAGGAATTCCTCTTTTAGAAGCTTCATCGACTATAGATTGTGTACTTGGCCCTAATTTATCTTCTTCTCTAATTATTTTTAAGGCTTGAATATCCAAATCTAGTTGATAAGGCACTCCTGTAATTAATGCTTCTACAATTCTTACAGCTGTTTTTGCAGCATAAATCCCTGCGTTCTCTTGTGTATAAGTAAACACAACATTATAAACACCTATTTCTCCCGTTCCTCTTGTTCTTCCAAATCCACAATCCATTCCTGCAAGAATTTGAATTTCTAAGGCAATATGCTCAGCAATATGTCCCATCCAGGTTCCTTCTTTTACTCTTTGAAAAAAACCACCCTCGCATCCTTCGGAACAACGATGTTCATACAAAGAAGGAATCATTTTTTCCAACCGTTCCGAAAATCCATTCAATTTGTTAGAGGGTAATTCTTCCATTTCCTCTAAGTCAAGTTTCATCACAATTAACTTATGCCTTCTATTTGACCAGTAATTAGGTCCTCTGAGTACTTTAATATCTAATATCTTCATCTTAATAAACTTGATTTATTCGAACCCAGAGAGATTTCTCTGTCTTCGCTATTTGTAACTTTTAAAAAGAATAAATTAAAAATGAAGAATATGAGGTGTCATATGCTAACTTTGTCTCTTTGAAAGGATCTTTTTCAAAGATAATCCAATAAAGCTAATGATAAGTAATAAAAAACCAAAAGGAATACTAATTGCTATTGGTGGAGCAGTTGATAAAGGAACAGGCCCTGATGATGACAAGAATAATGCTGAAAATTTAATGGAGAAATTTCTTGAAGAAGGTATATTAAGACGTTTACTAGAAGCGCTTTCTGGTAAAAAGAAACGTATAGAAGTAATTACAACGGCATCGCTAATTCCTGAAGAAACAGGACAACACTATATAGATGCATTTAAAAAGCTTGGAAACGAGAATGTTGGCGTTATTCATATTAAAACGAGAAAAGACACGCTTATCCCAGAATATTTGGATAGAATTAAACATGCTTCAGGGATTTTATTTACAGGGGGAAATCAATTAAGATTGACTACCATCTTTGGCGGAACAGAGCTATTAACAACAATGATGGAGAGATATCAAAATGAACATTTTATTGTAGCAGGTACGAGTGCTGGAGCAATGGCGATGTCTACAACCATGATATTTGGAGGCAGTAGTACAGAAGCATTATTAAAAGGAGAAGTAAAACTATCGAGAGGTTTTGGTTTTATTGAAGATGTAACTTTTGATACGCATTTTATTAAAAGAGGACGATTTGGAAGACTATGCCAAACTATTGCAACCAACCCTATTGGTATTGGTATTGGTTTAGGTGAAGATACAGGGTTGTTGATTACCAATGGAGACCACATGGAAGCTATTGGGTCTGGACTGGTAATGATCGTTGAGGGCGGCAATATTAAATACACAAATATTGCAGATATAGAAGACGGAGAGCCTATATCAATTGAAAATTTAACCGTACACGTTCTTTCTAAAGGACATAATTATATTCTTTCTGAAAGGCGAATGATATAATAAAAATTTTATCATTTATATATTTCCACCTTAGGTTTATTGTCTGTTGTTACCACTCCTCGGTACATTCCTTCCGTGTTAAAAGACATAATGTAATTACCTTTCTTATCAAGAGCTATCAAACCGCCTTCTCCGTTTTGATGTTTTAATTTTTCATGTATTACATATGCTGCTGCTTCTTTAAGTGTGTACTGTTTATATTCCATTAAAGCTGAAATATCATAGGCCACGACATTCTTAATAAAATATTCACCATGGCCCGTACAAGATACTGCGCAGGTAGTATTATTTGCATAGGTTCCTGCTCCGATTATTGGTGTATCTCCAATTCTACCAAACTGCTTGTTGGTCATACCACCTGTAGAAGTAGCCGCAGCTAAATTTCCCTGATCATCTAATGCCACTGCACCAACTGTCCCTAGTTTCCTACCTCCATTTTCAATATTTCCTTCTAAGACTTTATTCTCTCCAGTGTGATCCAGAATTACTTCATTATTTTGCTTTGCCTCCTTCAATTGTTGGAAACGTTCTTCATCATAAAAATAGGAAGGCTCCTCAAAATCACAACCCTGCTGTTTTACAAATTTCTCGGCTCCTTCTCCCACTAGCATAATATGACTAGAATATTGCATAACTTGGAGAGCGGCTGAAATAGGGTTTTTGATGTGAGTAACACTAGCGACTGCGCCTGCATTTAATGTAGCACCATCCATTACAGATGCGTCCATTTCATTTTTACCTTCGTTTGTAAAAACAGAACCTTTCCCTGCATTAAACAATGGAGAATCCTCCATGATCTTTATAGCAGCTTCAACGGCTTTAATCGCAGTACCTTTATTTCTAAGAACTTTTTCACCTTCAAGCAACGATATTTTTAAAACTTCTAAATAAGCTGCTTCCTTTTCAGTACTCATATTTTCTTTAATAATTGTCCCTACACCTCCATGTATTACTAATACATATTTATTTTTAGTTGACTCCATATGCTTTATTGTAAATGTAAACTTATTTGTAATGCTTCATATTAAATAGATCAAATATATCCAAAGCTTATGTATGCTGTGTAAGAACAGTTGTCACGCTTTCCGCTACAATTCCTCGCACTTCGCCAAAAAAAGGCTCTGACTGTGGGATTTTCACTACAATCCTTCACGCAAAAAGGGAAATTTGTCGTACACCCACTTTGTTCTGGTTTTTGATTTATCCGTTTTTTCATTTTACTCTTAACTGGTTAGCTTTTGTGCATACCTCAATGATAATCATTTTTACAATTAATTTTATAGTCTCTATTTTGGCAAAGAGATCTTATTAACTAAAGTTCAATAAAACGATGTAAAAGAGAAAAAGTTAAAATAAATATAATTTTACAGATCGTATGGTAACATTTTAGCTAATTATGATATATACTTATAGTTTAATAATTAGTCTATCATTGGACAACTAAAAAAATCAAACTTGGAACATTATTTCAGTATTAATTATAGTTTTTCTCATAATATGGGAATAGAATACAATGATTTCCCTAATGTTGAGGAGATTTATGGCGAAATTTATTACAATGATTTTGAAAATGATCCCGTAAAAGCTGGTCGTATCGAACTTCATTACTATAATTATGGCTTTATAGATGAAGGCTTCAGTTTTTATCATGCATTTGACCGATCTATAAATACCATCGCAGTAGGTAATGCAATTCTTGATTATGAGTCAAGTGATTTAAAGAATGAAGTTGAAGAACTGATTGGAATTAGCTGTAAATCTGATATTCTAGTAATTCAGGAAATAATGTTTTATCCTGATTTCAGAAATAAAGGATATGGCAAAGAAGTTATCTCTGGAATAGAAACTTTTTTTAAAGGCAGATGTGGCTATATTGTATTACAAAGCTTTCCTAAACAACATGATGCAAGTATTATAGATAATAAAGGATTTGAAGAGTTTGGTTTTGAAAAATTAAATGCTAATTATAGACAAGCACAATCCTCTCTTGATGCGTTTTATAAAAATTGTGGATACTGTCTTCTTAAAATTGAAAATTCTGAGGATAGTTTTTTTATAAAAAATATAAATCCTTTATAACTATGTCAATTATAGATTAGTTAGATTATTTCTCGATCATGTTTGGATATACTTGAATCATATTAATAACTTATGAATTCTACTAAACAGGATTTGCCAGTTTGTCTTCATGATAGCGTAAATACTCGGAAATCAACTTAACAATAGCAGCATTTCGATTTGGGTAAACAGGGACATCATAAAAATCCCTCTCATTGAGCATCATACGTATGGTGGATTTTTCTTCCTGATCGATAAACCGTTTACATGCCCGAATATAGGCTGTTCTGGTGCAGCCACTAACTTTTCGTCTACGCATATCGATATACACAAAAAAGCTCCTTTGTTTTTTATATGCCTCTTCTGTAGTGAATTTACCTTCATCCATAGCCCTGGAGCATAGATCATATTGTTCGTTAATTATTAATTGTGCTATTCTGACAATCGGATAATTTGGGATTCTCTCTTTATATTTGGTCACAGGATCCAGTTGATGATGCAAACGTATCCAGGTACAAGCCTGAAACTGTGTTGTGGTAATTTTGCCCAGAGATTGATGTAAAAATAAAATATCGATTCCTTTATGCCTGACGGTGGTAAGTGCCCCAATGATAGACTGTCCTTTTGCGCCACTCATGTAACTATCCACATCGTCCAACACTACCAATCCATTTTTAAAATGGTTTACGATCTTTTCTGCTACCTCTCTTTTTTCTATATTACTCATTGCATTTCCATCGGGTCTAAATGGAAGGATTCTTCTGGCAGCAATTTTTGTCAAAGCTTTAATATAATTTGGGCTTACGGTACGAAAAGTAGGGTAATCATGCCCATTGGTATCAAATGCTAAAACCTTTCTTCCTTTCTTTCCTGTTTCAGGATTGTCTTTCATATACAATTTAATCTCCTGATTCGTTCGAAAGGTCTTTCCGACTCCTGTTTCTCCTATGATGAGCATAACAAAAGGATCTCGCTCTACATCTTCATTGCTATAGACAATAGGTTTTCTATCTTCAGTAGATCTTTGACTGGTCTTGAATTTTGACTCTGGAGCAACATTATTTTGCGCTATCTTCTGCCACTTCGATAATCTTGCTTTCCATTCTTGGTTCTTCCTCATATTGGTCTTCCCTAATAACAGGATCTACTATTTCTTTTGTTAGTTCTTCTTCTTTTTGAGGTTCCGATTTTCCATTAATTTCTTCATAAGCTAGATCTATCCTATCTTTCTCCAAATCTTCGGATTCTAAATCTGGATCAGAAGTCCCATTTTCCTCTTTTACGATATCTAATATTCTTTCTACCAAAAGGTCATTTTCTGCTTTGATTTCCATAACTACCCGTCCTTTTTTAAACAAAATCGATAATGCAACAGCCATTAACTGTCTTTCGGGAGTAAGCTTTTTTGCTTTTCTTTTTAGGATCTGAACCAGCAATGGTTTTAGCATTGCCTTATCGTCCTTGTCCAGCTTTATCCGCTTTATATTTTTATCATTCTGCACCTCAATGAGTTCTATAATCTCTTCAAACTCATAGAACTCTTTGTGCTTTTTGATCTTTACAAAATATCCCCCTCCAAGATCGATAAGATTATTGACTGTCCCGAAAATACTATCCGCAGCTTGTTTTGCAGCAGCAGTAGGCAATTCGAATTCTTCTTCTTGGGGATCTTCTTTAGCTTGCGTATCGGTATCTTCGGTATTCGATTCCTGTGCACTTCCTGCTCCAAATTCTTGTTCTGGTGCATCCAAAGGGGTTGGATCTCTTTGCTCCAAATTTTCTTGCTCCATGGTACTGCTTGAATTATGTTCTATTGCTTGGGAATCCTTTTTTTGTCCTGGTTTGTCTGGTTTCCAAATATTCCAATCGTTAGATTTTGTGACTCCCGCTATTTCTTTTTCAATGACCGCCTGATTTAAAGGGCTCAATTCTTCTTCCTGAAGATCTTCAAAACCAATATTATTCGGGTTTTTTAACACCTCGATCACTTCTTTTTCCAGCTTTTTTTGCATAGTTCCTTAGTTTAACTTGGCTATAAATTCAATAAGGTTTTCTTCTAATACTTCATACCTTGCGATAAAGGGTTTGTTATATTTAGGAAGGGACAAGGATTCCCTGCATTTCCGAATATGGTAGTACGCCCCAAATTTTCCTTGGTCAAAATGCTTTCCTATCTCCTTATAGCTTAATTCGGTATATAGGTTTAACAGATGATAACTTGCCTTACGTGCTTCTTTATAGGCATTGGAGAGGGAATCTTTCGGTACTACATCGTCTCCAACTTCAAAAACTTTAAAAGCCTCTGAGATCACAAAAGTGGTTATCAATCTGGTTAGTTGTCTTTTTTGTTTTCGTGCCTTTACCGTTCCCGATAACTGGGTTATGATTTTTAAGGTTTTCGGTACCCCAAACTTTCCTATGAGGGTATCCATACCTTGTTGCAGTTCTGCATACTCTCTTCCTGTTGTTTTTTCCATTCTATCCTAATTACGTAGTGAAACCGATTTCCTATTCTTCCTTTAAGGGAATAATATTATATCGGTAATAAAAAAAAGAGGTTCTTTTCAGCAAGTGATTCCCAATTCTGGTATCTCCTTTAAGCTTTGTTTTTATCCCCATATTTATCAATTTTGACCTTCGGATATTGGTGGTTCTTCTCATTTTGACCAATTCCTCTACAATCATTGCATCCGATTTCCCTTTTATTGTTTTTTTGGGAGTGTTTTCTGGTCTTTTTACAATCGAAGGATACTCATTATTGGTAAGATGTTCTTCATATTCTTCTTCGATATCTTCTTGAATTTCAATATCCAATTGCTCGACTTGTTCTAAGAGTTCTTGAAAATCTGGCTCCTGAATGGTTTCTAATAGTGCATGCAAGCGATAAAAGATATCTATCTTCTCCTGTATTGGTTCTGGCAGATCTGCTACTTTCAGCTTATTTTCCTGCAAGAATTGCTTAAATTGAATTACCTTATATTCCATAATTTTCTTATTTAAAATCCTTATGCCTTCTGGCTATTTTGTTTATCTCGTGTTACCGCATTTTCAATACCCTTGGATATCAAGGCGGTCAATACGGAAGTAACCGCAACTACGGTTAGTGTTTGCAGTAATTCTTTGCCTTTTGGAACCCCAAATTGAAAAGATTTGCTACCTGCATTCTTGCCCAGATTGTAATACAATAATGCTTCTGCCAGACCAATTGCTACTCCTGCACTAGTTACAATCATTACGGTCTTGTCCATTTTTTTCTTTTTCTCTTTTTCCATAGGGTTTATTTAGATTCTAATTTTTCTTCTATTTTATCCAATCGTTCCTTTAGTTCTTCATTATCTTTTTGCCCTCTTATAGCATTCATACGATAGATTTTTAAAAGATTTCGATGGGTGTTTTTAAGTAACTTTTTAGATTGTTTTTGCACCTCCATTTTATCCTCCAGATTTTCAGGAATCAGATTTCCCAAGGAGATAAAATGTCCTTTGATTTTTGCATATCGGGTAGGAATGGGTCTTGGACCTTCTTCTTTTCTTTTTTTTTCGTTGTATTTTTTAATTTTTACACGACATTGCTTAATCTCCTCCAGTACTGCATCTACCTCTGTTTTGGTAGCAGTCTTTCTTGGTTTGTCTTTGGGAATTGCTTTTTTTTTATTGGAAGCTTTTTTATTTTTCTTAGAAGTCGGTTCCGTTTTGCTTTCTTCTGTAATAGGGTCTGCACAAGGGTTATTTTCAACAATAGCATCTGGAGATACTTTTGTGACCATTTTATAGATCTTATCTATATTATCCGCTGCTGCCTTTTCAAAAGCATCTTTTGCTTCTATATTCTTATAATCCTCCATAATCTGTTTTACGGATTTCTGAAGTGCTTCTGGTTGTACCTTAGAAAGGTCTAGTTTCAATATATCTTGTATGGTTGCCATTTATTTTATTTTTTAAAGGGTTATGCACTTTTTGCATTTAATTCTAACTCTATTTCTACTTCCAATAGCGCTATAGCTCTTGCTCGTTCTCTTTCCTGAATCTGTATTTCTTCTACGGACAGCTCTTTTTTTACAGTTTCTTTTTTCTTTGCAGTAGCCTCGGAAGCACTTTTAACATCCCGATTCAATAGCCTGTATAAAAGTTCATCTGCTTCTTGCGCTTCTGCATCCGCTTTACGGAAGCCTTTGGATTCCTTTTTGATGATTTCAAAAATCTGAACAGGGTCTAGCTTCTTTTTGGTTCTCGCCAGGATTTCCTCTTGGTGCAAGATCTCTACTGATTTCAGGTCTTTCTCTTTTGTATCTTTTGTCTTGTACATAATTTATAGGGTATGATCGATGGAAAATTCTTGTTTATATAGGGTAGTCAAACTCCAAAAGAATTCGTTTGCTTCTTGCTGATCTGAATAATGAACAGAACAGTTTTGGGGAGTGCCATCCATATCAAAACATTCATAGCGATAGCATTGCACCGGGCGATCTTCATCTTGGATATCAATTGCTGTCCAACGCAGAATCAAAGTATTTGGTCGTTTCCCTGATACCATAATTCGGAAATCCCTGCAATGCTCCCTGCATTCCTTATTTATTTCTATAGCTCTATCCATTAGGGCATAGATGATATCCTTTGTAATGTTTTGAATTTGTTTTGTTGTTTCCTGCTTCATTTCTTATGGATTTGTTCGGTATATGTCTTTATAATTTGTGTGACTTCCTTAACTGCTGCATGTATAGAATAGCTCTGTTCAAAAACAGCATAGCGGTCTTGTCCTTTTGTTATTTGGGTCACAAAATCTTTCCCCATATGCTCCTTTATAGATCCCAATCCAGTGGGTATGTTCCACCCAAAATGATCGCTTAATGCTATCAGTGCTTTAAATCCCCTGTAGCGAAAATATCTTGGATCACTGGTCATCACTAGGAGTTGGTTTTTGTCTAACCTGTCCTGAAACCTTTTTATCCTAATAACCCCCATTGCCACGTTGTTATGAAAAGAAGTTCCTAATAGCGCATTTACTTCTACAGCTACTCCTCGTATCTCCATAAATTCCACCAGTTCGGCACACGCCAAACCGACATATACGAGTTCGTCCCCTTTTACCCCTGCATTACCACCTGCCATCAGGTACAACCGCAATGCTGGATAGGAAGATTTTCTATCTTTGAAATAGGCAAACACGCTTTTAACTGCAGTTGTTTTATTCGAAGTATCTAATTCTATCCGAAGCTGGTTAATGGCATTTTTCATTGGATTTTTTGACCCCGTAGGTTGCAATCGGTATAACCCCATCGCTGCACGATCAAAAGAGAAAACCCCCAGACCTCTGTCATTATATGCCACTTTTGGTTTGGAAAGGATCTGGTTATCCATCAGTTTTATATACTCGGATAACTTCTCCTGGATCTTAGGTTGAATGGTGCGTAATAGCTCCATTCCAAGAAAGTACTTATGTGCATTTAATTCCCCCACATTTTTTGGGCTTGGAGATCCATACCATAAGCTCCCATTTTGTATCGTTGCAGCAGTAGTTTGGTTTATCTGTTTCAATATCCCGCGATTATGAGTATTTAATCCAGCAGCCTGTGTATCTACAAAGTCATTAAATGCCTGTACACTATCGAAAGTAGAATAGCTGGTAGTAAGGCTATCTTTGTTATTTTGGATTGTATGGATCAATGGAGCTTTCATTATCCCAATCTCTTTTTATATTCTGTCTTGAATGCATTCAACATTACTACTCCTTTATAGGAGTTTAGAAAGCCTTCCAGATTTACTTCCAATTTTATTTTTTTTGCTTTATCTGCATTCATTGTCATAAAGTAGCTTTCCAAAGCATCCTTTAGGGTTTTCCCATTGGGAACTTTGCGATACGGTTTCCCATGTTCATCTTGTAGTCCGGTAGCTCTTTTCATTTCCAGTTCATACCCCCGTTCCATATTGAGCATGGTTCTCAGGGTCATAATATCTTCGGTATCGTCATCTCCCATTTCTTTCCCTTCATAGGCTAGTATGGCTTTGCGTATTTTTATACATATATCTGCTACAGGAGCATACACTAACTGCCGTTCCAGCACTTCATTAAACCCAATCTTATAGATGCATCCACTAAAGCGGTCCAAAAGCGAAGCATCCTGCTTATTGTTCCCAACATAGTTTCCACTCGCTCCTTTGCCTATTACATTTCCTGTGGCAATGCAGCCAAAGTCGTGGTGCTTTACAATGGGTTGGTTCAAACCGTTAAAAATGATCGCATCCGATTTAGAACTCTTTGCCAACGCATCATTTAATAGTCCTGCGGTATTGGCATCTAACTTGGGCATCTCATCCAGGATGAGTATTTTTCCATCCCTCCAGGCTTCTATAAGCGCACCTTCTTTATATCCTGAAATCGTCTGACCTCCTTTGATATCGATCGGGGATGTCCATTGGTTACAATTCACTACTACAAATGGCAATGCTTTCTTATCCTTTTCCGTTCTTCCAAAAAGGGCATAGGCAGCTTTTTCTCCTAAAGTGGTTTTTCCCGTTCCTGCACTTCCCACCAGAAATACATTGTTTCCGCTACTTAAATCATCCAATACCTTCATAAAGTTTGGAATCTGTACTATCTCTGGAATATCTAAGGTGTATATTCTGTTTTTCATATCTATTCTATTACCTGTTTTTTATTGCTACTTAGGAAGCGTTTTGAAGTCTATGGTATAATCGTAACTGATCCAATACCATATGTATAGGCTTTATAAGTCCAATCCTATCTTCATAGGCGGTCCTGCCCAATTCCTCCTCCGTATACCTTCCAAAAACAAATTCAGGATTTCCATCTTCGTGTGGATTATTGGTGATAAAAAATCCCAGTGTATCTTTCGCTTCATAAAGCGCTTGCTCTTTGGCTTTTTCTACAATACTTTCAAATTCTTTCTCTATGGGAGTTCCTGTAATTGCTTGCTTCCAAGCATTATAAGGAACTACTGCATTCTTAAAAATTGGAATAAGCGAATAGTTGTATTTCTCTTTATCACTTAAGGGGCGGGTATAGGATACCACACCGAAAGGGTATTTTGTATCTTCTGGTTCTTTATAGTCTTTGAATCCTGCAATTGGATTGCTTCCTTGCCCATAGGGCCTGCCCAGTTCATAAGAATAGTTCCCTTCCGATGGTTTGGTATTGCGATCCCATTCTTTTTGATTTTCAATTTCCCAATCTTCCAGTTCTTTTGCTTTTCCTAAAAATTGCAGGCCATAGGTGTCTAATTGTTTTAAAAAAGCCTTTAGGTGATCCCAATGTAGTACTCCTGTCATTTCGCCCCCATTCTGAACAAAGTCTGGCAATTCATCAGGGGCCTGACCTTCTTCCCGCCTAATTAGTTCCCGTAGTTTGGGATCTATAGCCATTTTATAGTTCTCTCCTTTATGGATATATACTTGCAAGTAATTCTCTCCAATTCGTTTGAAACGGAGCTGATCTTTTTGATCGGAAAAGAATTCGTCTATAGAAAGGGCTTGGATACGGGGAAAAGCTTCTGAAATGGGCAACAAAGCTTTAGATATCCCATCTTTACCAAACTCTTTATCCATCAAAATACCATTCTTAATGATTCCTGTTTTGGTATTGTATTTCACTAATTTGTTTTCCCCTCCAATTGCCTCGGATGCAGCTACAATATTTTCGGTAAGAATATGTCGTTGTTCTCTTTTGGAGGATGCCTTTTTGATCCGTTCATTCCATTCTATTGGGATCTGTATACGTTCTTCTTCTGAAATATCCATACTCTGTGAATAAATCAAACTTATGTAGGCGTGTTCTTCTGGCTGCAAAGAATAGGAAATAAGTCTACGGGAATCCGCTACTGCAAATCGTAAATGTATATTGCCATAGGTATATGGATTCTTTGCAGATGTCCCTAGTGTAATCCCTAAAAAGATGCCCCAAGAAGGTTCTTTAGCAGGGTTCAGGTAGGGTATTTTCAACACTTGTCCAATAGTGAAATACCCTATGTATTTTACTATTTGATTTTTAGTATATTCTAGCTTTTGTATATACTCCTGTATGGCACTTGATTTTTCTTCTATCAGTTCTTGCAGCTTTTCCCGGTCACTGGCTATTTTATCATTTTCCTCGGCATCTTTACCACTTCCCATATCTGGTAAATCCCCTAATTCTTCCTGAAGTTTATGTACAACTTCCATTCGTTTTTCTCTACGTTCTTCAATTAGTAATGGGAATTTCTCGTGGATATCCTTGGTAAGTTCCGCACGGACTTGTTCTGGTTTTTTTCCGTCCAAAGCCTTGGCAATTCGATTTTCAACATCTTGTTTGGTTAAGGGACGCTTTAGATTGTTGACAATACTTACTTCCCGAACGGTATCTTTACCAAAGGGGGTATTTCCACCATTTCCTTTTTGGAACAGGAACCGTTTTTTAATCTCGGCATCCAAGGGCAGAAACTCCGTTTCTAAATCATAGGTTCCTTGTTGCTTCTCTAACTTGATTTGATGGTCGTAGCGTTCCAGTAGGACATTGTATAAATTGTCCTGTTCTTCTACTAAAAGTAATCCCGCACGTCCTGTAAGTTGTCGTATAGCCCCTTCTTTGCTATCGTTACGCTCATAAAACTTTGTACCTGTTTTTGAATCGGTTACTTTATGATACGTTGGATGCCCCAATTTTTGCATCATTTCAGGATTTTCATCAATCCATTGCCAAGCGACTTTATCCCCATATTTATTTAAAAAATCAGCACTTTTAAGCGTGTCGTCATTGGTATGTTGCGATCCTGTGGTATTGGCATCCAAAGACTTTAGTTTAGCCTTTAGCATGGTCATCAACCTTCGCTCTGTTGGGATATCACTAGTGATATAATAGTACTCTGGTAAGTTTACCTGACCTGTTCTATTAATACGCCCTCGTTTTTGTACCTCGATGTTGATATCCAATTCAAATTGGTGGATAATCATCGCCCGTTGTCTTTGGTCTGCAAAATCTTTGGATGCATGCGCGGAGGAACCTGTACTACCACTTTGATTAATCAACAATACATCGTATTCTCCGCTATTAAATAACCGAAAGGATTTTTCTGTATCACTTTTATGGGAGATAATGGTAGCTTCTTCTTTGGTGAAATGTACCTTCTGGGTTCTTCCTGTAACTTCCGTTACCTTAAAAAACCCATCCTGATGTCCTCCTGTATAAGAAGGTTTTTTCTCGTTTTCTATGTATTGAACCAGTTGGTCAATTGGGGAAATACTAAGTCCCGAACTTTCCAGGAGCATCGCCTTTTTAATCCTGATATATTCTTCTTGTCCTTTTTTGGATAATTCCTCTACGGTAATTCGTTGCCTGCTTTTTTTTCCTTCAATATCGGTGTAACTATAGAAAAAGATGCTGTCTAACCCTTTAGTCAGGGTACGAACAAAATCCAATTCTTCTTTTGGAAGGATATCCCCGCTGGATAGGTTAAGATCCTTTAAAAAAGCCCCCATAGTGGATTTAAAGGCAATAACCACTTTCTTATTTTCCTTTAGTAAAGACACTGTTTTTTTTGCCACTTCCTCGACTTTTAAGGCAAAAAGCATTTGGTCTACAATATTGAATACCCTAGAAAAATAAGGAGCTTGTTTTACCCCTAAACCTCTGGGTTTTTCTCCCATTCTTTCTCCTTGGGCTTTTGCCTCTGCGTGAACTAATGCCAGTACAGGTGCTGCATATTCTTCTTCAAATTGAACTACTTCATTCATCAATTTGATAATTCTATTTACACTCGCCCTGTTTTTACTACGACTAGGTTCTTCGTCCAGGGTGATGTATTCCACTTTAATCCCTTCGTTGGAGCGTTGTCTTCTAATGAGCTGACCGCTTTCGGCAAGATTGGATGCCACAATTTCCTGAAGGGCTAACCCACCTCTGCGCATCGCGTTTACAAAAGCATAATCTTTTAATCCTGTTTCGGAAATAGCCGTTTTCTTTCCATAGAAAGGCATTACCTCCGGGTATTTTGCAAAAGTTGCACTTAAAAAACAACACGAATGTGTTTTAGGGAGTACCCTTCGCATCCAATCCCCAATAATCGAATCAAATCCTCCAGCACTATGGGATTCATCTAAAATGAATACTACTTTTTTATAGCGTGTACTTCCTTCCATACCACTCTCACAGATACTTTCTATCCAGGCACGTTTGTAATAACCAGCAGACTGTATCTGACTGTAGGTGGTAAATATCATATCGTATCCGCTTGGCAAATAATCTATATTCTCATAGATTGTTACGGTTGGTGTCGTTTCAGGATTGGGTAATTTTTTGCCAGTTCTTTTATGCCATTCGATAGATTCTATACTTTCCGTAGCCAAGGTTTTTGTGGTGGTAAGTAATTCCTCTTGCGCTTTACCCGATAAGGGTGTAAAAATTACGTTCCCATCTGCATCTTTTATTTTTGCGTCAGAATCCGAATTAGAATTGACAATAAAAGGGTGGATATCTTCAAAACCAATAGCTCTTAGATCCCGGTACATATCGGTAAACAAACTAGGGCTTTTGGTAAAGAAAATGGGTATGTATCCTTGTAGTACTGCATGCCGAATAACGGCTGCAGCTTGTCTGCCTTTTCCTATTCCTGTTTGATCCCCAATGATGATTCCTTGCCCTCGTTCAAATTGTTGGAGATATAATGCAATGGCATCCACTTGTTCTGCTGAAAAAGCCTTCCACAAAGTAGCTGTGGATATGTATTTTAATGCATTACGAACATAAGTATCTATGTTCCCTTTTTCCTTTACGATACGGTTCAAAGCCTTTTGCACTTCAAAAGCCATATTTCTAGGGATCAGGGTATCCATTTTAAAACTTGCATTGGATTTCGGTTTGTATGGAACAAGGGCAGTTTGATCGGCTGCCAACTTTGCTACTTGTTCAGCATCCTGAGTGAACCCATCCTGTTCTTCTTGTACCTCGGTATTTTCCATAATTCTCTTTTTTTAAGGGGCTTTCTTCTTTTTTTAACACACTGGCAAGGGATTTTTTATCTTCTGTATTATCCACTGCTGTTACTACTATCTATTTAGGGTTACGCGCTTTCAAAATTGGATAGTACTTCTAAATACCTTCGTAAATTGGTATCCACATACATTTGGACAGCATCTTCCTTTTCCATTCCACCATACATTAAGGAATCGTCGGGTACGGTATTATCCAGACTACTCCAGTTTTCTTTAAGTGCCCACAAGGCACTTTGCATTTTATCATGGTACAGCAGGAAATTTGCAATTTCTTCTACGGTTCTACTATCGGAATAGACCGTTTCCAAGTATTCTTCCATCAGGGCAACGGGATCGTCCCCTTCTTCCATAGACCATGCTATTAAATGGTGTAATCGGATAAAGATCCCTGCCTGATGGTCTTCAAAATTTTCAAATGGTATGGGATTGCTAACCATAAACAGGGCAGCACTATCTTCGGATGGCATTAATTGATTATTAAAAAATATCATAGTCCTAATTCTATTTTAAGTTGGGTGATAATCACCTGTAATGAATATTCTACTGGCTTTTTTATATGGGAATCGATACGTTCCCATAATTCCTGAAAGCTGTTCACCACTTGTTCTATAGTGGGGCTTTCCCTCTTTGTAGGTGCTATCCCTTCTGGCACCTCTTTTCTTCCATGAATAAGGATTAACATGGTCTTGGTAACCGCACCTTGCTTATTGTAGAGTTTATAGCTGTTCATATTGATGATATCCTCTACGTGATAATGGCGATACAACCAATTGAAAAAAGGTTTGTATTTCTCTATATATCCATCAGAACCGAAATACACGTGTCCCATAATAATAATGGCTGCCTTTCCTGAATCTTTAAGGGTGTGCAAAGCTAGTCCTGCCATAAAATGCTCTAACCGCATGTGTTGTGCTACCCCAATTTGATTGTTAAAATATTTTTGTGTCCATCGTTCTTTATCAAACTTGGAATCGTCCCAACTGGCAAACGGGGGATTGGTAACCATTACATCAAAGGAGTGTGTCCATTCTTCAGGAAAGGGTTCTGCTGCATTACGGTGTGTAATGGTATCAAATCCTTGTGCTTTCAGGGAATATCTTCTGCTCTTATCTATTTCATTGACATGTGTTTTTTTTGGATCTGCACCAAGTACCAACAAACCATTTCCTGCACTGGGTTCAAAAGTGCGATCCGCACTGGACATGTTAGTATATTCTGCTATCATTGCTCCTATAGGGCAAGGGGTAGAATACTGCTTAAACAGTTCTTTGCTACTATCGGAATACGCATAGGTAGGCTGTACGGTATTCCAGAATTCCATCATTTGATTTAAGCGTCGTTCAAATGGAATGGGAAGGTTATAAATCTGCTGATACCATAAAAGCCAACTGAGTTCAACGGCTTCCCACAAAACCCCCAAATTGGGTGCGCCAGATTCTTGTTGGACTGCTTCAATTTGTTTTCGGCTAAGGCGTTTGGCATCGATATAGTGATCGTGCATAATTGCAATGACTTTATCGAGATAGTCAGAAGAAGGGGCACTGGCTTGTTCGATACTGCCAGTACTGTGTTCCATTAAAAAATCATCGATTAAAAAGTCTACCTTCTGAAGTACAGGGGTACGGTCTTGGGTATCCATAACCTTATTTCCCACCAGACCAGTAAGCAGTACATCATAAAATTGGGCTATTTTTGGAGCGTCTGGATGACATCCCTTTTCCCGAACCCTTTTCATTGCTTCTGCAAATAATTCATCCTGAAATATCCAGTTCTCCTTTTCTAATAGGTCCCTGGCTGTTTCCAGTTCGCTATCTAACTGATGAATTGTTGTTTTCAGTTTTTCTTTATGCGCAAGACTATCCGTGTCTATTTTCCCTTCCAAGGAGGAAAGTTCTGAGGTGAAAATACTTTTCTTTTTATTGATGGGGATTTCCTGTTTTTTTTCAAATTCCGAATAGGAAATATGCCACCGAAAAGCAAGATTAAAAATGGGTAGGTTGTCCCTAAAGGCTTCTTGTCCTGTAAAAGGAATGGGAAAACCTTGCGTCACAAATTCTTTACGAATGCGATCCGCATCCTTGGATTTTACCAAGAAGAATTCTTCTACTGAGGTTTTTTCAACTGGTTTGGGTTCTTTTAATTTTGGAGTACTTAGCTTTCTTTTTTGTTCTTTTAAAAAAGAGGTGATCAGTTCTTTGGAAGTATCCAGGTCTTCCATTTTATATTGGATTTGTTGGTATGCCTCTTTGTCTTCTTTTTTAGATTTTGGAGCACCTGTTTTAGGGTTTGTATGTATTAGTTGCTGGGTTTTGAATTCTGCTTTTTGTTCTTCAATAATTTCCAATGCTTTTTCTAAATCGCCAATTGGACGATAGTTATTCGCAGCAGACCACCAATTTTGAGGTTTGTCAAATCCCCCTATGATACTTTGTAGCGGATACACACTTCTGTAGCCTGAATTAATATTTACATACGGATAATTTGCATCTGTTGGGAAACCTAAATCTTCAAATACTTGTTGTCCCCGTTTTTCCCATTCCCTCGACTCTTCGGTATTCTTCTCAGCTTTTTCTTTCTTTTTTGGTTCTTCTCCGTCTACCTGTAAGGGAAGTACTGCTTTTGATCTTTCCTCTGGTAATTTGATTTTAATCTTATCTGCAAAATCAAATATTCGAAGAATGATCTTTTCATAAATTTTCTTCATGCTTTCTGATGCACCCATCCGAATTGCTTCAGTATGCTCGTATTGTAGTCCATCCAAAATCTGCAAAAAAGCAAACTCTATAGCTTCTTCTTTTGAAGGATAAGTATTATCTCCTCTGCTTGGTGAAAAAGAATAACCACTCCATCCCGATAAAGTGTTGGTCACACTTAAACCATATAAATATTGGTCTTGTTCATCTTGAACCAATTTAATCGTTGCTTCAAACTTAGATTTTAAGGGAAATGGAATTCTAATGGTATCATATCGCTCGCCTGCATGATCTTTGGTATATACACCATTTTCATTGGTATAGGAAGTATAAGAATATGGTCTATCAGAAAGGGTTAATTTGGAAAAACCTATGGTAACTAATCCTAATTCCCCTCCATATTCCTGAGTATCATTAATCGTGTTTATGAGCTTAATCGTTGTATCCCTTTTTCCCTGAACCCCCATTCTGGATGCATACCCTCCATATAGGAGTGGATTGGAAGCGGTAACAATATTCACATCGTTTCCTTTCCAAACATAAGCGTGCGCCCCTTTAGGTTCATCATAATTGTATCTTGCTGTATAGTACTCCCCTTTATTTCCAATAGATTCTAATATTTTAAGAAAAGTATCAATCGACCCAAAATCCATTGCCCTATAACTATACCCAAAATCATCAGGTTTGTTAAGGTTGGGATACCCTTCTAAAATGTCATCTGGAATTGTATTGCCGGCTAACAATGCGTCTAAAAGTAATTGCTCATGTTCGTGGGCTACCGCATCAATATATTCTTCATCTTTAAGTTCTTTTTCTGACCCTCCAGAATCCAATAAATAAGCTTCTCTGGTTTTTAACCACTTTGGTTCTTCTTTTGAGGTATTCTTTTTTTCGGTTTCAATTATTTTGACTTCTTCTTTTTTAATTTCAGAAACCCCTGTTATAATACGTCCTTCATCAAATGCGTTTCTTGCCCGTCTTTTAAAATTTCTAGGACTCACACTTACCGAATTCAGTCTGCTTCCAAATTTCGCTTTTGCAAAACGTGTTGCTATATCCGAAGCTATTTTCTTTAAATCATCAAAAATTACATAATCAACACCTTTGTCTTCATCCTTATCATCGTCAGTTTTAATATTGACAAGGCTAAATTCATAATGATCTATATGGTTTCTATCCACATCATAAGAGGGTGCTACTTTTATTGTTTTAGGATCTATTCCATTTTTAAAAGCTTCCCGAAGTCTTTTAGTATAGTCATTATAAGATGGGCGATCAGTTACATACCATATACCTCCTTTTGAATTAGATTTTTTAAACCCTAAATCAATTAAATAATCTTCCAACATTTTATCGGACAGTTTTGGCACAAACATTAATTCAATGCCGTTCTTCTCTTTGTTGTATGCAATAGATAATCTCATTCAAATTTTATTTTATCAAACTGTTTGAAGAAAAAGTTGTATTTCTTTCCTATAGGGAATAGTTCTATCTCCTTCCTATAGAGAAAAGTTGCAGCTCACTCCTATAGGGAATAGTTCTATCTTCTTCTTATAGAGAAAAGTTGCAGCTCACTCCTATAGGGAATAGTTCTAGCTCCTTCCTAT